>JAQBTY010000347.1 GCA_027624735.1 Pseudomonadota bacterium
GTGGTCTGGTTTTGCTCCGCCCAAGTGGTCTAATTTTACTCCGCCGTTGACATGTTTACTGAAACGATAGCCAGGCTTCGCCACAGAAGGTCGTTGTGTTGGACTACGGCGCATTCCTGATGACCGACATTCTTTAGCACCTCGCATAATTTCGCGCCTTCGGTGAGGCTCTTGAGCGGGCCGGTTCTGATCTGGTAATCAAGTCCGTCACTTCTTGCCCGTTTGACCATAATGTCGAGACTGACCGCTCGATCTCCCAGCAGATTCTTCAGCTTAACCTTACCTTTGAGCGCACTGCTCGCGGTCCGGAAAGAAGCCAGTTGTACGCGATAGGTTGGCAGTGTGCCCTCCGAGGCCGGCATCTCGGCCTTGGGCATCAACGCCGTCGGAACGGCTGCCTGGCGGTCGTCCGGTAAAGCATCCTCTGACATTGAGTTGTCCGGCTGCATAGCCGCGTCACCCTGCTGTGCTTCCTCCTGTTGGCTCTCCATGGACGCCGCCTGGCGTTCTGACGGCTGCGCCAGATTCTTCCACAGAACGTCGTTATGGCGGATCACGAGGCATCCCTGATGACCCGCTTGCTTTAACGCCTCGCACAACTCGGTGCCTTCGGCGCGCGTCTTTATCGGACCGGTTCTGATCTGGTAAAGAAATGCCCCCGGGCCTCCGGTATTCCCGTGTCTTGCCATTATGTCGAGACTGACGTCACGATCACCGAGCAATTTTTTGAGGATGGCCTGCCCCTTGGTTGCGCCACGCTCGGTCCGGAAAGAGGCAAGTTGAACTCGATAGGAGCGCTGCTCGGCACCCGAGGGAGAAAAGGTAACCGGGGATGAATTTGCGACCAGGGATGACTTAGGCGAGTCCACGCCCGCCCAGATCCGCGGATTATGCAGAATTACCAAACAATCGGGGTGGCCCGCGGTTATTATCTTGGCACACAGCATGTCCGCCGTTTCCCGATTTGGCAGCTCAGGGGTTCTGAGCCGGTAATCAATCGCGCGCTTTTTCTTGCTCCGGATATTACGTACGAGGATATCTAGGTCAGGAGTATTTTCCCGCAGTATGGATTTCAGGATGTTCACGCCACGCACGGCGGTCCTGGACGTGCGATAAGCCGCGAGTTGGACCCGGTAAATATATCCCCCAACATCTCTCATCATGGCTGGGGTGGGTTTCCTAGGCGCGATTTTTGCCGGGTTGTTAATCTTTGCCAACCGGGTGGTTTCCTGGGACGCACCCTTCGGTAATACCGCCCTTTTCATCAGAGATTTCGGCGGTATTACCCTAACCTTGGGAGCCGGTTTCCCGTCTTGATCGGGCGTGGCGGAGACCATGGCAGTCGACGGATCGGACGGTCCAGCCATTTCATCCGCCAGCGCCGTATCGCCAAATTCCGTGCCGTTTCGGAGAAATTCCAGGATTTTCGCATGGTTGCCTGCTCTCGCATGGGTCCGGATTCGCTGGTAGAGGGCGCGGTTTTTTGCAATTTCCGAGGCGGTAAGACCGTTTTCGGAGAGTCCGGCCAGTGCTTCATCGTTTTCACCCGCCATCCCGTACACGAAGGTTAGGTTCTGCCGATGTTTATCAGTGGCCTGCGGGTGCGCCGCAACCCGCTCCATATGCTTGATCGCCTCTTCATAGGATTCCGAAATGGCGAGTGATAGAGCCAAATTGTTACGCGGGCTAATGGCCTCAGGATCGAGATCCAGCGCTGCCCGGTAGTGTTTCTGGGCGCCTTCGCCATCACCCAGGAGATCGTGCGCGACACCCAGCCTGTTGTAAAGGGCGGCCGTGGGCGCCTTGGCGACGGAGCGGTTGAAAAATTCTATTGCTTCGCCGTAATTGCCCGTCAAAACCAGCGCACGCCCTATTTCGTCCAAGGCTTCATCGTTATCGGGATGTAATTCCAGAACTTCGCGATAGGCCTGGATGGCCTCCTTGTGACTGCCTGCAGCCAGGTGTGCCTTGGCTATTCCGATGAGCGGTGCGGCATGAGTTGGGGAGGATTTCCGGACACTCTCGAAGAAGCGGATGGCGGTATTAAAATCCCCGTTTGCCATGGCGTTATTGGCTACCCGGAGGCGGATTACATCGATCCGCGGAAGCCCTTCATCGGTTGCGATCGCCGAACTTTTGGGCGTTGTTTCGCTATCGGCTAAATCGGTGAATCCCGCACATGCCGTTATACCAATGCATACAGAACAAAAGATGACGCCACGCAACATACGCTGCACGAAATTGTGCATAACTCGCTCCCCATACTTGTCGATGGGGCATAATCGGCGCGTTATATTTAATGAAAGATTAATGTCGCATTTTGGAATAGGAAGCTATTACAAAGACAAATTTTGTTAATTTATAATTAGTTATTGAAGTTAGTTCTTTCAGAACCTTAAAAAATTAAGGCTGCCCAAAGTGGGCAGAGTCAATTAATTGGTAGAAATTTGCCAAAACTCGGACAGAATAGGGCCATGGAAGACACAAAGGTGGCGGTATCGAAGAATTTGACGTGTCCGACAATCGGCTATTATGACGGCCATGCTCCGGCATTTTGGGACGGAACCAAAGATCATGACGTCACGCAAAACTATGAAGCCTTGCTGGGCGCCATCGAAGCCGATCCTCCTTTCACCCTCCTTGATTTGGGATGTGGACCCGGTCGGGATTTGGCGTATTTCCGGAGTCTAGGGCATATCGCCATTGGCCTTGATGGATCAACCAAATTTGCCGATATGGCGCGCGCCCATTCCGGAGCCGAGGTCTGGGTGCAGGATTTCATCGATCTCGATCTGCCGACTGCGCATTTTGACGGCGTGTTTGCCAATGCCAGCCTTTTCCACGTGCCGAAAGAGTTCATTGAAACGACCCTGGCGGCCATTTGGGGGGCCCTACGGCCCGGCGGTGTGCTTTTTACATCCAACCCACGCGGCAATGACGAGCAAGGCTTCTCCGGCGGCCGGTTCGGTCGGTACTACCGGGATGAGACCTGGATGGCGCTGTTGGCGGGGCTTAATTTAAAAAGTGGTGGTTTTAAGCCGGTTCGGCGGTATTACCGGCCGCCAAATACGCCCGCTGATCAGCAGCGCTGGTTTGCAACGGTCTGGCGCAAATATGAAAATGACTCTAACCGCTCCTAAGCGGGCCGGGCCAATTCGGCAAGTTTGCTGACCAGGGTTCTGGTTCCGCGCAATCTGGTGCTCTCGGCAGCCCAGTCCCGCCGCACCACCAGCCGGTGATCGGGCCGTAAGGATACCCGTCCCGCTTCGTCCTGGATGAACCGGATAAGCGCTTCCGGTCTGGCAAAGCTATTATTGTGAAAGCTGATGACGGCGCCCTTCGGGCCCGCGTCCAGTTTTTCGATATTAGAATGTCTGCAATAATGTTTAATTGTAATGACTTGCAGAAGATTTTCCACCTCATTCGGGAGCGAGCCAAACCGGTCTATCATCTCTGCTGCGAAGGCTTCAATGGCCTGTGGGGTGTCAAGGCCAGCGAGCCGGCGGTAAAGGCTAAGCCTCAAATCAAGGTCCGCCACATAGGTTTCCGGTATCAGGATTGGCGTCCCGATCGTGATCTGCGGGCTCCATTCCGTGTCTTCCGAATGTTCCAGTCCGCGCGCATTGGCGACAGCTTCTTCAAGCATTTGTTGATATAGCTCCGCGCCGACCTCGCGAATGTGGCCGGATTGCTCCTCTCCCAGCAAATTGCCGGCGCCGCGAATATCGAGGTCGTGGCTCGCCAGCGTGAACCCGGCGCCAAGCGTGTCCAGCGACTGCATGACTTCAAGGCGTTTCGAGGCCGCTTCGGTGATCGATTTTCGCGGCGGCAGAGCCAGGTAACAGTAGGCGCGGACCTTCGAACGCCCGACCCGGCCGCGCAGCTGGTACAACTGCGCCAGACCAAACATATCGGCACGATGGATAATCAGCGTGTTCGCAGTCGGAATATCGAGCCCGGATTCGATGATCTGGGTCGAGAGCAGAAGCTCCGTCCTGCCATCGTAGAACTCGTTCATGACGTCTTCCAGGGCGCTCGGGCTCATTTGGCCGTGCGCAACGGCGATTCTGAGGTCTGGCAACAGCTCTCGAAGTTGTTCTTCGATCTCGGGCAAATCCCGAATACGGGGACAGACATAGAATATTTGCCCGCCTCGAAATCGTTCGCGCGTGATCGCTTCACGTATAATCACCGGATCGTAAGGCAAGACGAAGGTACGGACGGCCAACCGGTCGACCGGCGGCGTCGCGATCATCGACAGATCCTTGACTCCGGTAAGGGCCATTTGCAGGGTTCGCGGGATTGGCGTCGCCGTCAGGGTCAGTACATGAACATCGGTGCGCAACTGTTTGAGACGTTCCTTGTGGGCAACCCCGAAATGCTGTTCTTCATCGACAACAAGAAGAGCCAAGTCCTTGAATTGCATGGATTTTGATAATAAGGCGTGGGTGCCGACGACGATGTCCACGGTACCCTCGGCGAGCGCCTGCCTGGTTTCGGCGGCGCTTTTCGGTGTAACCAGACGGGAAAGCTGCTCGATCCGCACCGGATAGCCGCAAAATCTCTCGACGAAGGAAGCGAAATGCTGGCGGCACAGCAGGGTCGTGGGAACAATGACGGCGCCCTGCCCCCCCGCCATGACC
>JAQBTY010000348.1 GCA_027624735.1 Pseudomonadota bacterium
AAACTTACCGCATCATGCAATGGTTGAATTCGGTGCCGACAAGCCAGTCCGACAGGCTGCTAGTGCCGTACTCCCAGCAATTCGAGCATTTTGGCGAGGTTTCGATGCAGGTCTACGATCTGGCCAAGGCGTGGGAGAATTTTCGGGCCGGGCGCGAGCGTCATTTTCTGGAGGAACAGGACGGTGTGTGGACCTACCATCGCCATTTTAACTTTCCGATTGCTGTCGCCTGGGAGGCGCTAACCGCACCTGAACTCAAACAGCGTTGGATGACTGGTATGCGATCAGTAACCGTCGACAACCCTGAGAACCGCATCGGCCCCGGCTCAGGCTATCACTGCGCGCACGAGGCTGCGGATTTCCGCTATTGGGTCACAGATTGGGAGCCCTTCGAGTATTTCTCGACCCGTATCAACGATCCGGGGCGTAACGGCATAAGCATGCCCGAGACCTATAACCTGACGCCGACGGAGTCCGGAACCGAGCTGCGCTATACCATTGGCCAAGCCCACGACGTCGACGGCAATCGTTCAGAAATTTCGGAACAGGAGGCGGTCGGCTTCCTGTCCGAATTCTGGCCCCCATGCTTTGATGAGATGGAAGCGTTGATCAAGGCGGCGAATTAGGCGAGCAGCTTGCGGTGATCAGCCGACGAGCCGATCCAAACACAAAGGACTCGATGACTGCTTTGGCCTGAACCAGGACCTTTTCAGCACGGCACAAGACAGTCGCTTCGGGTCAACCTGAGACGGATGCCGCGCAACTATATCCGTCTGTTCCTGATGCAACGCCAGACCTAATCCGAACATTCGTATACGGGGCCAACCGCGCCGAACAAAGGTCAATAAACGCTCTGATGCGGTATTATAATACCGCATTTCTACTGTGCATGGGGTTGTTCCTCGAAAAAAAGACTTTTTTTCCCGCTCCCCCCTCGGCCGACAGGACCGATCTGGTGTCTTGCGGCAGAAATAATCGATCTCAACGGGCCCGCTCATAGGCAACATCACCGGCGATGTAGGTGGCGCGTATGGCGCGGTCGTCACCCAGGGTCATCTGGACAAACAGCGCCTCCTCAAGGGTGTCGGTAAATTGCATGCGGTACGCGATCAGAGGCGTCGATTTGAGGTCGAGCACGATCAAATCGGCATCCATGCCGGGCGCGAGGCTGCCAATTTTGTCGTCGAGCATAAGCGCTTCGGCGGCGCCGCGTGTCGCCAGATAAAATGCCTGTACAGCGCTTAGCGCCTGACCGCCCAGACGCGCGACATTGTAGGCGGCCGCCATGGTCCGGAGCATGGAAAAGCTGGTCCCGGCCCCAAGATCGGTGGCCAGACCGACCCGCACTGGCCGGTCCGGGTTCTTTGCAGCGCCAATATTGAACAGCCCACTGCCGAGAAACATATTGGACGTCGGGCAATGGGCGATGGCGGTCCCGCTTTCGGCGATCCGTTGCCATTCGGCCTCGCTCAGATAAATGCCGTGGCCGTAGAGGCTACGCTCACCGATCAGACCGAAATGGTCATAGACGTCGAAATACCCCGCGCGATCGGGGTATAGCGCCGCCACCCACTCGTTTTCCGCCTGCGTTTCGGCGAGATGGGACTGCACATAAGTGGTCGGGTATTCGCGCCACAGGGCGCCCGCCGCTTTGAGCTGCTCCGGCGTGGAACTGGCGGCGAAGCGCGGCGTGATGGCATAATGCAGGCGATCCCGGCCGTGCCAGCGTTCGATCAGCGCTTTAGACTCGTCATAGCCGCGCTGCGCCGTGTCGGTAAGCGCCGCCGGCGCGTGGCGATCCATCAGAACCTTGCCGCCGATCATGCGCATGGCGCGCTTTTGAGCTTCCGCGAAAAATGCGTCGACCGATCCCGGACGCACCGTGCAAAAGACCGCCGCCGTGGTCGTCCCGTTGCGCAGCAATTCATCGAAAAATCGGTGGGCTGCCTGCTGCGCGTGATCCGGATCGTCATACGCCTGTTCAGCGATAAAGGTATATTTATCGAGCCAGTCGATGAGGGTTTCCCCTCCGGCGCCGATAATCTGGATTTGCGGGTAATGAACATGGCTGTCGATAAAGCCCGGCAAAATAAGCGAGTCCGGATACAGTTCAACGGTCACCTCGGGACCCAGTGTCGGAAGAATTTCGTCTGCAGGACCGAATTGTCGAATCCGACCGGCCGCCATCACCAGGATGGCGTCGGACAGGTAGGTCATGCAGGTTTCAGCCGTCGCGGCGAACGGATCGCCGGTAAAGCTCAACGCCGCGCTTCGGATCGCGGAAATTCCTGCATCTACTTCGTTGTCGGCCATGCTTGATCCGGCGCGTCGAGAAGGGTGTAATGGCGGCATATCAGAATACGGGGTACGCCACCATGCCTGACACATCCGACCGCTACAGAAAAACCTTTCCTGTTTCCTGGGATCAGCTGCATCGCGACGCCAAGGCGCTTGCCTGGCGGCTTGCCGATCTGGGCCCCTGGAAGTCGGTTGTCGCCATCACACGGGGCGGGTTGGTGCCGTCTGCCATTATCGCGCGGGAGTTGGAAATCCGCATGATCGACACGGTCTGCGTTTCTTCCTACGATCATCAGGATCAGAGCGGTATTCAAATTATCAAGCCTGCGATGGGTGACGGCGAAGGTGTTATTCTGATCGACGATCTGGTGGATACGGGAAAAACCGCCCGCGTGGTCCGCAAAATGATGCCGAAAGCGCACTTCGCCACTATCTATGCCAAGCCCGAAGGCCGCCCCATGGTTGACAGCTATGTCACCGAAGTCAGTCAGGACCCCTGGATTTTTTTCCCATGGGATACCGAGCTTAGCTTCGTCGAACCGATCGTTAACAACCGCACATGATCTTCCGCCGCAAAACCGGGATCATCCCATGACCGGGACGAACGATTCCCCTGGCGGCATGGTTGTTGCACCGCATTACCTGGCATCCGACGCGGGACAGCGCGTGCTCGCCGATGGCGGCAACGCTATCGAAGCGATGGTAGCGGCCGCTGCGGCCATTGCCGTGGTCTACCCCCATATGAATTCGCTGGGCGGCGATAATTTTTTCCTGATCGGCGATGGCGGTACGCCGCTTGCCATCGATGCGTGCGGCGGCGCGGCGGCAGCGGCCAGTATCGATTATTACCAATCGTCCGGGGCCAGGACGATCCCGTCACGAGGCCCCGAGGCGGCTCTGACCGTCGCCGGGGTCGCATCTGGCTGGCAAATGGCGCTCGCGGAAAGTAGGCGGCGCGGTGGGACGCTACCGCTGTCTCGCCTATTCGAAGACGCCATCCATCATGCCAAAAACGGTACTGCGGTTTCCGGCACATTGCATCGCAACGCGGCGGAAAAACGTAGCGAACTGGAGGACGTCTCCGGGTTTGCGCAAACATTCCTCACCGATGGCAGAGCGATAGCCGAAGGGGCTATCCTGAAACTGCCGGCCCTGGCGGCAACCTTCGAACACCTTGCCAAAGCCGGGCTTGAAGATTTTTATCGAGGCGACGTGGCCCGCGCCATTGCGACAGATTTAGGGGCCGTCGGAAGCCCCATCGCGCTCACCGATCTGGAGGGATTTCGCGCGCTTAAGGTCGACCCCCTGGCCCTCAAATTATCCTGTGGCACGATCCATAACCTGCCACCACCGACCCAGGGCCTGGCCTCCCTGATCATTCTGGGGTTGTTCGATCGCCTTGGCGTCGGCAAGGCTGACAGCTTTCCATATGTGCATGGGCTGGTCGAAGCGACAAAGTGCGCCTTTGAAGTGCGCGATACAATTATAACCGACCCGGCCTTTATGACGGCCGATCCCCGATCGTTTCTTACGTCCAAAGCGCTCGACGACATGGCCGCCCGGATCGATCCGGCGCGCGCCCAGCCCTGGCCCAAAGTAGCCGAAGGCGGCGATACGGTATGGCTCGGGGCGAGCGATAAAGACGGCTTGGCGGTCAGTATGATCCAGAGCATCTACTGGGAGTTCGGCTCCGGCGTTGTGCTGCCACAAACCGGGATAGTCTGGCAGAACCGGGGCATCAGTTTCAGTCTCGATCCGGACAGCCATAATGCGCTGATGCCGGGACGCCGACCGTTTCACACCATCCAGCCCGCAATGGCCCGGCTCGATGACGGACGGCTGATGGTCTATGGCTGCATGGGGGGCGAAGGCCAGCCGCAAACCCAAGCGGCCATCTTCACGCGGCACGTCCTTTATGGCCAGGAAATTCATGAGGCGATTAACGCCCCGCGCTGGCTTCTGGGCCGAACCTGGGGGAACAGCCAATCCAATTTGCGGCTCGAGAGCCGGTTCGATCCGGCGGTGATTGACGCGATGCGGGCAGCCGGCCATGACATCGACCTGGTCGGTGATTTTGATGAAGTCATGGGTCACGCCGGGGCCATCGTCCGCCAGCCCGACGGCGCGATTTTAGGCGCTTCGGACCCACGATGCGACGGCAGCGCCGCCGGCGTTTAGGTGTGATTTTTTCTGAGGTCGTTCTCGGCGTTGAGTTCGACCCGGCCTAATACCCCGACCCAATACAAGGTCTTATACCAAGTCCCGCTGATCACAACCGATGGGCCCATTCTCGGTGCCCGATTGACATGATTTTC
>JAQBTY010000349.1 GCA_027624735.1 Pseudomonadota bacterium
GCCGTCAACCCGGACGATACCACGCGCCTTGCTCAAACCATCCGACCACCGTGAATAATCCGGGCTAATTGGTTCGAAATACTACGCGGTTGATATGTGACTGACTGATCAACTATCCAAGACCCAACTACAGGAATTATCGTTGCACGAACCGACAGGCCAGCAAAGTGACATTTATGTTACTCTGGTCGCGCGTTCGAGGACTTGCGCCGCGTAATGGGCGATCGCCTTTTCCATGGGCCAGGCCGGTTTATATCCCAGGTGCTTGCGCGCCGCATTCAGGCTGAACGGTTCCGATACGAACGACGTCCCCCTGGATTTTGCCCAGGCGGATTTGGTGATGGTGATGGACGCGCCGGGAATGGCCTTTTCGGCCATGCGAACGATCTCCTCCACGGTAAGAAGCTTGCCATCGCTGATATTGAACACCCGATGGGGCGGGTTGCGTCCCAATTTATAAGCCAAGGCAACCGATTCACCAGCATCCGGCGCATAGAGATACTGGTTGATATCGGTAAACGGTTTGCGGACGACTGCTTTTCCGGTCAGCGCCGCCGGCTCGACTGTATTCTGCATAAAGGCAGATGCTCTGGAAGAATAATACTGGCTGATCCCGAAGACGGAACTGAACCGAAGCGCCACCAGATCGACGCCATAATCCTTGGCGTACTGCATCCCCATCATTTCGGCGGCGAGCTTGGTGGATCCGTAATAGGTACCGGGCCCCCAGCGATGGTCCTCGTCCCAGGGCCTGCCGTCCCGCACCTCGGAATCGTATACCCCGATGGTGCTGATGAAGACCGTGCGGCGCAGCCCGGCGAGGCGATGGGCCTCGAACACATTGACCGCCCCTTCCACATTGACCCGCGTGCAGAGCGACGGGTTGGCGCGCGCCCGTTCCGGCAGGAACGCCGCCGTGTGGACAATTCCTTTGATTTGGTGCCGCTTGATCACCCCCATCAGATTGGCCAAATCGAGGATGTCGCCGCGCTCGATAATGTAATCGCCGCACTGCATGACAAGATCGATGTAAGCGGCGCTCGGCGCCACGTCGTAGAACACGATCTTTTCCCGGCGGTCGGACAGCGCCTTCGCCGCATGGGTCGCGATCAGTCCAGCGCCGGTGATCAGAACGGTCATGGGAGTCTCCTCGTTTTATCCTTTTGCCAACCGCACCGACATGAAGCCGGCGCCGAGGCGGATGCCGTCGGCATCGATGCCGTGGCCAAGGCCGGGCCGGCGGTAGGTTTCCACCGCCACGCCGCAGCCGGTCATCACGGCAGCCGCCTTGTCCATCAGATCGATGCCGAGCATGGGGTCTTCTTCGCCATGGATCAACATGACCGGCGGGCGCACGGTGATTTCGTCGGCCAGAAATTCGGGACTTTCCAACCGGCCCGAAAATCCCAGAACACCGGCGCAGGGCGCGGCCCGCCGCAGCGCGATATGGAGCGACAGCATGGTGCCCTGCGAAAAGCCGCACAGGATCAAATTGGCGTCGGTCAGGTTCCTTTTAGCCAGTTCGCCGTCGATATAGGCATTGACGATGGCTGCCCCGTTGCGCACCTCGGCCAGCCGGTCGACACCTTCGGCCTGCCACACTTCGAACCATTGCAGACCGCCGAACGGGTTGCCCTCGCACGGGTAGGGTGCGTTGGGCGACAGGAATTCCGTGTTGGGCAGCGCCTGTGACAAGGGCGGCGCGAGCCCGATCAGATCGTCGCCGTTGGCGCCATAGCCATGCAGCAGGATGACCAGGCTCGTGGGGTCGCCGCCAGAAGCGGGGCCGAAGCTGGGGCCGGTCAGTTGTGGCAGATCGCTCATGTCGGTTTGTCTCCCTGTCCCTTGCGGACTGTGTTGAGGTAATAGTGCCAGAGAATGCGCGCGGCAACAGCCCGCCACGGGCGCCATGCCTCACCCAGCGCCATCAACGTATCCTGATCGGGCCGGCCCGTGAGACCTTTAACCCGCTCCGCCCCGACCGCCAGCGCCAGATCGCCCACCGGCCACACATCCGGACGGCCCAGCGCTTCCATCAGATAAATGTCCGCCGTCCAGTGGCCGATGCCGGGCAATTGCATCAGCTCGGCCTTGGCGGCCTCGTCGTTGCGGCGGCGCAAGCCATCGAGCTTCAGCGTTCCGTCACGAACCGCCTCGGCCAGAATACGACCGTACCGGGTCTTCTGGCGCGAAAACCCGAGACCGCGAAGGTCGTCGTCATCCAGCGCAAGGAATGGCGCCGGTTCCGGCTCCCTACCCAACCGCGCGACCAGCTTCTCATAGGTCGCCCGCGCCGAGGCCAGCGAGACTTGTTGTTCCAGGATCAGGTAAAGCAGCGTGCGGAACCCAGCCGGTCGGCGCCAGATCGGCGGTGGACCATAATCCGCGACCACCGTGGCAAGGTCGGAATCCGCCGCGCAGAGTTCCGCCAGCGCGGTCTTATAGCGCGCCTGGGTGAGGATAACGCTCATCGGTGCAGGCCGCGCGCGATATCGACATAGTCGGGATCGTCGGGGGTCAGCAGCCCGTGGCGCAGGAAGAAATCGATATTGGCGACCGCGCAGTTGAATTTGAAATCTTGTGTTTCCGCCGTGATTTCCATGACTTCGGCCGCGGGAAGCAAGGAAAACCCGGACATTTCGCCGTCGGTATTCCGGGGTACGAAATCCCGTGGCAGGTCCAGATCATAGACGAACATCACATCGGGTTTGAGACAATTATCGGATTCATGACGATAGGAAATGGCGCCCACCGGCTTCGCCGTGGCGGCGAGGTCTGGCGGCACCGCGGCTTCTTCTCCGGCTTCCTTGATCACGTTGTCCATCAGCCCGATGCCCACCGGCTGGCCGCCGGCGATCATCTGGTCGAGCTTGCCGGGATAGGTCGGCTTGTCATCGGCCCGGCGGCCGATCCACATGGAAATGCCCCCCTCGTCACGGACATAGCCATGGATATGAACGCCATAGGCCGGCACGCCAAAGCGCGGCACCGCGGTGCGTTCCATCTCAAACAGCGGCGTCTGATGAAACCCGGTCCCCACCGGATAGGGTTCATCCCGCCAGCCGGCAAAATGACCGTCCTTGTCGAGTGCCCTGAGCGCCGGATCCACCGCTTTGGTCCGCGCCGTGTAATCGTCCAGCCCCGGCGCCAGCGTGATCGTCTGGTCACCAACGACAAATACGTCGTCGAAGGGCCGGAGCCTTGGCGCGAAATCGCGATGCACCCAGCCGACACGCACATCACCGGCATGAAACGGCAAGTAGGATTCCAGCCCGCCGGAATTGTCACATTCTTTGATACGATCCAGGAAACTCATCGCGAAAGGCGGCCACGCATTCGACAGTGTGTCAAGAGGCGCTATATATAGGCCATGCAACAGGCTTTCCCGTGGCTCGTCATCATCGCCGTCGGCGGCACCCTGATCGTGATGATCGCGGGCGCCATCTCCATGCTTCGTCACGGCAAGGCCGATGCAAGGACCTCCAACAAGCTGATGCGCTACCGCATCCTGTTCCAGTTTGCCGCCATCGCGCTGATCGCCCTGGCGTTTCTTTTTGGCGGACGCTGACCCATCGAAGCCACGCGCCGCCCGGCCGCTTGACAGGGCGGAAAAGCTGAATATGAATGTTCGTATACATATGAAATTCCGCGGCCAGCGCGCCGCCCAAACACTGGGTTGAACATGAAGGTTCTGGTCGCCGTAAAACGGGTCATCGATTACAACGTCAAGGTTCGCGTCAAGGGCGACAAGACGGGGGTGGAAACCGCCAACGTCAAGATGTCGATGAACCCTTTCGACGAAATCGCCGTGGAAGAGGCCTTGCGGCTGCGCGAAGCCGGCACGGCGACCGAGGTCATCGCCATATCGATGGGCGAGGCAAAATGTTCGGAAACCATCCGCACCGCGCTGGCCATGGGCGCCGACCGGGGCATCCACGTCCTGACCGACATCGAGCTGCAGCCGCTGGCCGTCGCCAAGCTGATGAAGGCGATTGTCGAGAAGGAAAATCCTGAAATTGTGATTCTCGGCAAACAGGCGATCGACGACGATAGCAGCCAGACCGGCCAGATGCTGGCGGCCCTGCTCGGCTGGTCGCAGGGAACCTTTGCCTCGAAGGTGGTTATCGCCGACGGCACGGCCAACGTCACCCGCGAGGTCGATGGCGGGCTCGAGACCGTCGCGCTTAAAATGCCGGTGGTGATCACCACCGATCTCAGGCTGAACGAGCCGCGCTACGCGTCGCTGCCCAATATCATGAAGGCGAAAAAGAAAACCATCGATCAGTTCAGCCCGGAAGATCTGGGTGTCGATGCGACGCCGCGCCTGGTCACCCTCAGGGTCGACGAACCGCCGCCGCGCATCGGGGGCGGCAAGGTCGCCGATGTGGCGGAACTGGTGGACAAGCTGAAAAACGAAGCGGGGGTAATCTGATGACTGTCCTTGTCATTGCCGATCACGACAATTCCGAAATCAAGGGCGGCACGCTCAACGCGATCACGGCAGCCGGTCAGCTTGGCGAAATCCATGTGCTGGTGGCCGGCGAAAACTGTCAGGCAGCCGCAGATGCCGCCGCCGCCATTCAGGGGGTCGCCAAGGTGCGCATGGCGGATA
>JAQBTY010000350.1 GCA_027624735.1 Pseudomonadota bacterium
CCGACCATGACGAATAGGGGGAAATTCATATCCCAATTGGCACCAGTCGCTGGTAAAATAAAGTTATACGCCTAGCCGGCAAAATATTAAACCAGACTGCTGCGAAACCCGGCCCTGTAACCATAATTCTTGTCAAAACGTAAACGCCCAGACTGTCAAAATGACTTATGGGCGCCTGAATATCCGGCGCCGCGGATGAGGATCATTGGTCATGGCTAGATTGCTTGTATTGGCCGCCCTGGCGATCAGCCTCGGCGGATGCGCGGTCACCGCCGTTGTGGGGGCGGCGGCCTCTGTGGTCGGGGCGGTTGTCGATGTAACGGGCAGCGTCATTTCGGGTACCGTCGATGTCGTCAGTTCCGGGGTCAGCGGCGCGATCGATCTCGCGACCAGCAAGGAGGAAGGCGCCGCCGCCGTCACCGACCAGCCCGCGCTTTCCGCCAGCGATGCCACGCAACCCGTATCGGCTCCCGCTGTCTCGTTGCAGGGGGTTCTCCCTTAAGGGGCAATTTCTGGCGTTGAAGGGCTGGATGCGGGCAGGAGCGCACCGCCGCTTTCGCTCTGTGGCAAAGGAGGGGTATGATCGAGCCTGGTAATAATAATTAACTTGGCCGAGGCTTCATCATGCCGGACACAACAACACCTATCACGCCGCCCGATCCTGTTGACCGGCCCGCGCCGGCGAAAAGAGAAGCGCTGCTCGCGCCGGAACAGGTCCACCTGAAGCGGCGGTTTCCGACGGCGCAGGATCTGCGGGCCCGGGCGCGTCGCCGGATGCCCAATTTTGCCTTCGAATATGTGGATGGCGGCGCCGGCGCCGATACCGGCATCAAGCGCAACTGGGGGGCGTTCGATTCCATCGAAATGGTGCCGCGTTACGGTAATGTGGTGTCGCCGCCTCCGACCGATGTGGAACTGTTTGGGCGGCCTTACAGCGCGCCGATCGGGATCTCGCCCATCGGCGGACCGGGGACGGGATTTCCCGGCGCCGAAACCTATTTCGCCAAGGCCGCGCAGGCGGCGCGGGTGCCCTATACGCTGGGTGTTCTGTCGGCCATCACCATCGAGCAGGCGGTGGAGCTGGCGCCCGATGTGCTGTGGCTGCAGCTTTACCGGTTCGCCCGCAACGACCACAAGATCGGCCTCGATCTGGTGCGCCGCGCCACGGCGGCGGGGGTGCATGCGCTGATGCTGACCTGGGATTCGCCGGTCCGCACGACCCGGCCGCGCGAGGTCAAGAGCGGCATCATGACACCCTTCAAGCTGACCACCCGCCTGAAGCTCGATGCCCTGTCGTCACCGCCGTGGCTGTTCTCCATGATGCGTAACGGCATTCCGCGCTTTGTAAATTTGCGGCCCTACATGGACGGCAAAACCAGCATTGAGGATTCCACCAAATTCATCCGCGCGGAGGGCGGCGGCGCCTTCACCTGGGATGAGATCGCGCGGTACCGTGATGCCTGGAAAGGCCCCTTGATACTGAAGGGTGTGCTGCACCCGGCGGATGCCGAGCGGGCCGTCGGGCTCGGTCTCGACGGGCTGGTGGTAACCAATCACGGCGGCCGCCAGATCGAGGCGCTGCCGGCCTCCATCGACGCCCTGCCGGCCATCGCGGCGCAGGTTGGCGGACGGGCCCGCATCATCGTCGATAGCGGCGTGCGCTCCGGTGTCGACGTCGCCCGTGCCATCGCGTTGGGCGCCGACGCGGGCTTTGCCGGCAAGGCGTTCCTGTGGAGCCTGGGGGCGTTGGGCGAGCGCGGCCCGGGTCATATGATAGATCTGTTCAAGGACGAATTGAGCTCGACCCTGGGTCAGCTTGGCTGCCACAGGGTGGATCAGCTGCGTGGCGTCAAGGTACGCCATCCGGGCGCCTACAAGCCGGACGATTTCGGAACGGTTTGATGAGCGGCGAATTTTTCCAGGTACCGTCATCGGATGGCGATGCGTTCGACGCGTATTTGTCGCTGCCGGCAGGCGGGCGGGGACCGGGCGTGGTGATGATCCCGGAGATATTCGGCGTCAATGACGGGCTTCGCCAATGCGCCGATCTGTTCGCCGGGCAGGGCTATGCGGTCCTGGCTCCGGATATCTTCTGGCGGCTGGAACGCAACGTGCAGCTGGACTATGGCGAGGCCAGCTACAAGAAGGCCTTCGCCCTGCATCACGCCTTCGATTACGAGCAAGGGGTCGCCGACATGAACGATGCGATCGAGTGGCTCCGCTCCCAGTCTTTCTGCACCGAAAATATTTGCGTGACTGGATTCTGTCTCGGTGGAACCATGGCCTATCTCGCGGCGGCCCGGTGCGACATCGATGCCGCGGCGGGCTATTACGGAACCCGGATCCAGAACTTCCTCGACGACGCGGCAAAAATAAATCGGCCGCTATTGCAGCATTTCGGCGCCAAGGACCACACTACCCCGCCCGAGTTCAGGGGCCCCATCCTTGATGCCGTCGCTGGCAACGCCAACGTCACTTCGTTCATATACGAAACCGCCGGCCACGCGTTCGCCAATCCCGGCCGGCCCGAAACTTATATGGAATCTATCGCGGCGCTCGCGCACGGCAGGACGTTCGAGCTGTTTGCCCGGGTAACCGGGATGGCCGGCGGCGGCGCTGCATAACAGCCAACGGTGTGGTCTTTGGGGTTCGCTTGCTGGGGTCTCCGCGAGCGGATTATACTGGTCGGCGAAGGGGCGCATCGGCGGGGAGCTACAATGAACAGTGTCAAATCCAGGAACCCGGCGGCGGGCTTATCGGTGCGGCCGGTCGGTACCTTTTTGGGCGCGGAAATCACCGGGGTCGATCTGACCAGGCCGCTGGACGCGGACACCGTGGCCGCGATCGCGGCGGCTCACGTGGAGCATGGCATCGTCGTCTTCCCCGATCAGAATATTTCGTCCGAGGATTTGATGCGCTTCGGCCGGTATTTCGGCGAACTCAGCGTGCATCCGTTTTCGACCAGCAGCGACAACGCGCCGGAGCTGATCGTCTATGACAACAAGCAAGGCAACCCGCCCGTCGACACCGACATCTGGCACAGCGACGAAACTTTTCGGGAGTGTCCGGCCATGGGCACCATCCTGTGCAGCAAGATTATTCCGGACAGGGGCGGCGATACCACCTTCGCCAGCATGATCGCGGTTTACGAAGGGCTTTCCGACAGGATGCAATCGTTCGTTTCCGGGCTGGAAGCGGTGCATGATTTTTTGCCCTTCAAGGCCACCTTTCCCGATACCAAGGAAGGCCGGGAAAAGCTGCATTATTTCGAGGAAATATATCGGCCCGCTACCCATCCAGTCGTCCGGGTGCATCCGGTCAGCGGCAAGAAGGCGATTTACGTCAATCCGGAATTCACTACCCATATCAAGGGCATGGACAAGGACGAAAGCCGCACCACCCTCGACCTTCTGTTTCGCAAGACCCTGCGTCAGGAATACCATTACCGACACAAATGGTCGCCTAACATGGTGGTGTTTTGGGATAACCGCTCGACACAGCATTCGGCGCAGCACGATTATTATCCGCATCGCCGTCTGATGGAACGGGTCACGATCCGGGGCGACCGGCCGGTCGGGGATGGGCCGCCAGCGGATCCGGCGTCGCTGCGCCGCTATTTGATGCCGCCCATTACAGCCTTCGCCAACACGCGGCTAAAACGCCAGAACGATTAAAACGATTAAGGAGAAGCGACCCGATGCTGCAGGTCCCGCTGTTCGATTCCATGCCGGTCGCCGACTTCGCGGCGATCATGCGCTACCTGACCGAGACCGGCGAGCAAGTGTTCCCCGTCTGGCAGGAACCGGATTCCCTGGCGTTCGTCGCCCGCGGCCGCGCCTACCGCAGCGAGTTCCATATCAACCCCAGCCATGAGCTCATGCATTCGCTCAAGGGCAATCTGCCGCTGCATTACCGCTTGCCGGATGGAACCGAGAAGATCGTGAATGTTCCGGAAGGCTCCTGTCTCTATCAGCCGCCCGGCGTGCCCCATTCGCCGCGCTTCGCCCCCGACGCCTTCCAGTTCGTCATAGAACGCCAACGGCGGCCCGGTGAAATCGACCGGTTCCACTGGTTCTGTCCGGCGTGCGACAATTTCCTGCACGAAGAAACCTTTATCGTGGGTGATTACGGCGTGGATCCGGTTTCCAGAGCCTATGACAATTTCTTCGGGTCGGAAGAATTCCGCACCTGCAAAAAATGCGGCACCCTGGCGCCAGCCCCCTGAACGGGACCAATATTCAGTGCCTGCATGGGAATGCAGTGTCCTGTTACCGTAAATTCTACTGTCCATGGGGTTGTTTTGCGAAAATTTTTCGTTACCCAAAAGCAGAAATGGAGGCCCGGGCCGGGCATCAACTTTTAAGCCGCCAAACGACTTAGCCGCCACTGGGTCAGTAGGATCCTCCGCACCGTTCCGTAGCTTTTCGGACCGAGTGACCCACCACATCACCGAAAAAGAAAAACCCCGCGCGGGGTGCTCATCCGCGCGGGGCTTAACTGCAATGGAAAACGATCAGCTTGGGAAGGCGATCAGATCAAAGGAAGGTGATCTATGAAATTAGTACCGGATCGGACCTATTCACGCAATGAAAAACATCGATCAAAGTTT
>JAQBTY010000351.1 GCA_027624735.1 Pseudomonadota bacterium
TACCGCATCACATCAAGTGGTCTGGTTTTGCTCCGCCAAAGTGGTCTAATTTTACTCCGCCGTTGACAGGTCGTCGCGTTGCCCGCCTGTATAGGGCGGGCCGGCGACATCTCAGCCTCCTATCGAGGCTCCCCTGGGATGCATATCACTTCAACCGGGATACTATTTACCCGCGAAACGATTCTGGCAAGTGTCCTGGGCGCGATTTGTACCGCGCCCGAAACCGCCCGTCAGACCGGCAAATTCATGATGCGCTCCGCGTTGCCGCTGCACAGCGCGGTGAGATCGTCGCGTTCAAGCTCCAGGCTGTTGATCGCTTCGATGGTTGCCGCGGTGGGGGCGAACGGGAAATCGGTGGAAAAGACGGTGTGCCCGACGCCGAAGAATTTCATGCCGCATTCGATACCGAGCGTCGCGCCGAACATGGCGGTGTCGGCGTAGAAATTCTTGAAGTACTCAAGATGCGGTTTCTTCAGCGCGCGCAGCACGCCTGTATGATCCTCATCGGTGGTCCGGGCGCCCAGCACATCCATGCCGGGACCGACGCGTCCGTCGAAAAACGGGATCATGCCGCCCATATGATGGGTGATGATTTTCAGATCGGGCAGGCGGTCGAACAGACCGCAATAGACCAGCCTTGTCATGGCGACCGACGTTTCATAGGGCCAGCCGAAGCACCACCACATTTCAAACCGTCCGCGTTCCTCGTCCCGGTAGTCGGAAATTTCCGCGCCGCGCGCCGGGTGCATCCAGATCGGCAGATCGTATGCCGCCATGGCGTCGAACAAAGGCAGGTAGTCGGGCCGGTCGAGCGGCTTGCCATTGACGTTGGTGAAGATCTGAACGCCGCGCGCGCCGAGATCCTTTATGGCGCGGTGGAGTTCCTCCATGGCCTTGTCCATGTCCTCCATGTGGAGCGCCGCGGCGAACCCGACAAACCGGTCGGGATGTTTGGTGCACAGCTCCGCCATCGCATCGTTGGCGACGCGCGCCAGATGGCTGCCGGTCGCCACATCGGTAATGTCTTCGAGCGGCGGGTTGGGGAGCGAGATCAGCTGCCGGTAATCGCCGAACGCATCCATCAGGCGAAAGCGTTCCTCGAGATTATAGACCGGCACCACCGCCTGCATGCGCTTGCCGATGTTTTCCAGCCGCGGCGCCGCCTTCGACATCTGGTCAAAAAAATCGCCCGGAAATATGTGGGTGTAGATATCGATCAGCATTTTGGTCTCCCTTATGAAATATGTCCGCAGTCTGCGAACAGCGTCATCCGGCGTCAAGCGGCATGACTGGGCCCCATTGGCCCAACGTATGGGTTGGATCCGGCGCAGCCGGTGGCTGTCTGTCTCCAAGTGTCGCCGCTACAGCATCGGCCCGCGGATCCATGGCCGTGATCGCTGCCCTGGTTTCTTCGTCCGTCATGGCGGCTCTGTAACCCGCCGGGTCGGACCAGACCATGTTTCCCCTCTCCATGAGGGCATAGGGTTTGCCGGTTTTCTGATCGGCAAACGTGATCGACTTTATCCGTTCCGCACATTGCCTCAGAAACGAAATGTTGTTTTCCACTTTCAATGAAACCGAATCCGGATAAACCTCCGCCGGGCTCAGTGCGTCGATATTGATCTTTTGATAGCGGTTTATGTCGATCAGCGGTTTGATATGGAGGATGGTCATGTCGCCATTGCACCCGAACGCGACGGTTTTCGGCCGCTGGCCCTTGTCCACGCTGTTGTCGAGGAATTCGTAATGAACGGTCTTGTCCGCCCTTAGCGCCCAGGTAAAGAACAGGCGCGGCATACCGGTGAAGGCTTCCACATTGTGATCGAGCAAATCGTCCACCGCCTTGTAGCGACCGAACTGCAGGCCGCGGCGCCACGCCCGCTCGACCGTCGCCTCGGGTGGCGTGATCATGAAAAACATATAGATTTCGTCGCCGAAGCGCGTCAGCAAATTGCTGCCTTCTTCCGCATCGGGCTCCGCCGCGAAGCTGTCAAACCGGAAGCGATCGATCAGCAGGTGCGGCATGGCTCCTTTTTGTGCCTTAGCCGCCATATAGCGGTCGAGTTTTTGATTGATTATTTCGACTTCATGCCCGGTCAGCGTACCGGCGTATTTGTAGGCTTCGCCGAGTGTGTCGTAATCGAGCAGGAATTTGCGCCAGATATCGGGGCTAATCACGGCAAAGTCCTGCCAGGCGATGCCGATCTCTTCGGCGAGCTTCTGCTGGAGGGGGCGCATGGTGCTTTTGCCCGACGCCGAGGCGCCCTTGATGTTCATCACCACCGGGCGGGATTGCCTGAACAACAGGCGAAAATGTTCCCGCTCGGCCGCCTCCTGAATAAAGGGCTCCATCGTCTGACCGATCAGGTCGCTGCCGTGATCATTGCAAACTTTGTTTGCCGCGAGCCTGATAAGCAGCGCTTTGTCCCCTCTTAATCTGCCGTGCCGGCTCCCGATGGCAGAGACGATCCGGATCAGGGCATCGTACGCGGCACGGGCCATGGGGTCGTCGGTTGCCGATTCTTGTGCCCGCCATCGTGTGAGCGCCGGTTCAAGTCTTTCGCCCGAAAACCCAGGCACCGACGGCGCCGTCCGGCTTGCAGACCGCTTATTGCCCTTTTTTAAGATGCGATGCCAAATCGATTTTTTTCCGCTGGGTTTGGCGGTCCCATAAAAAGTTTGCGTCAGTTCGTTCTCGATAAATTGCGTCGCCCGGTTATTTAGGTCGTCATAAATCTGGTGAATGACGTCCCAACGGGCTTCTAAATGGCGCGATAGAATGGTCCTGGCGATATCACGGAAGCTGATCCCGAGATCCTCGTAATTGGGTCCGTCGGGAACCGAAAAATCCGCGGTAATGCGCACCAATAGCTCGTGAACAGCCAATCGTTCGGGCCTGAATGTCGCCAGCTCAAACAGGTTTAGACCCGTGAAATCGGCCAGCTCGCGCGCTTCGTCGGCGGAGACCAGCGCGTTTTCCGGCTGGAAAATGGTCAACAGGGGATGCAGCGCCGTGGGAAGCTGCGATTTAATCCCCGGATTCCACGGTCCGAATTCTGTACCTTTTGGGTTGCTGGTCATTAATAGACGCTTCGTCCCATATTTATCCAGGGCACGGTAACAGCATTGCGACCCGCATCGCCACGTCGATCAAGGGTACGGCCTACCTTTCCCGGGCGGCCTCGTGAATCTCCGGGTGGCGCAGAATATAGCCCGACATCAGCAGGATCATGATCGTGGCGATGGCGGCGATTGCGTAGAAGGCGGCTTCGAGGCCCAGCCAGTCCGCGATCGCGCCCATGGCGATGGGGGTGCCGATGGAGGTTATGCGGTTCGCCGTCGCGCGCAGACCCACCGCCTTGCCTTGCTCATTCGGGCCGGCCGTGGTCAGGACGAGGGATAGGACGAGAGGTTGCTGAATGCCGTTGAACCCCGACCGTATGGCCAGCGCGATGGCGAAGGCGGCAAACACCCCGATAAGCGGCGTGATCCGAATGAAATCCTGTACGGCATTGAGCGGCGCAAGGCTGTCAAAGAGCGGGCGGGTGATGGCTGTGGTCCCGACCAACGGCGTCATGCAGATCACCATGATCGCCACCCAGACCACCATCAGAAACAGCCAGTAGGGCGATATATACCGGCGCAGGCGCCCGGCCAACAGCGAACCGCAGGCGGCGGCGATGGAGGAGATAGAGATAAGGACCCCGATCAGGGTGCCGGTGATCCCCGCCTGCTCGAGCCAGACGATGTAAAAAGTGCTCTGAACGTAGTTGCCCACATGGGGCATCATCCCGATCATGACGGTGGCCGCGACGGCGGGAATGGCCAATAGTCGAAAGGCGCTGATGTAATCCGCCGGATTGGGCAGCAGGTCGCGCCACCCGATCGCGGTAATGCCAATGGTCCTGCTGGCATCCGGTCCCGTGGTATCCTGATGGCGCGGGTGGCTGCGCGGCAACATAAGGGCGCAGATCAGGAACCCGCCATTCCACAGGCTCATCAGACTGAAGGCCGCCCAATCGCCCCACCTGTCCCAGGCCATGCCGACCATGATGGGGGCGATGGCGTGACCGACCCGGATGATGGCGCTCAGCCTGCCGGTATATTTTGTCCGCCCCCTCATGTGCTGACCGATCAGCGTTTGCGCGCCGAGCCACCCCATGGAATCGGCCAGGCCGGCCAGCATCTGACCGGCGATGAGCAACCACAGCCAGCCCATCATCGGCGCCGCCGGGTACATCAGCGGTGCAATGACGCCGACAATGCCGAAAAACACCATGACCCGCCGGCCGCCGATACGATCCATCAGGGCGCCGGCGTGGATGGAAAAAATCAGCGACAGCAGGGGCCGGCAGCCAAGAATGATCCCCGCGATCAAATAAGACAGGCCGAGCGATGCCACGAAGACCGGCACGATCACCACCATCATGTAATATACCGACGTGCAAAAGAGCCCGATGCCATAGACCGCGCTCTGGATGCGCCAGGGTACCGGGGGATCGTCCGCCACCAACGGAGGAGAGGAAGAAGCCGTTGCGTCAGTGTCCTGGTTCATAGGTTCATGGCATCTAGCCCGAATTATTCACGGTGGTCG
>JAQBTY010000352.1 GCA_027624735.1 Pseudomonadota bacterium
GCGCCACGCTTGACGGAAACTCCATATTTATGACAGCGTAGCTCTACCGGGGTGAGCAATTACCATCCACAGCTCGGGATCCGCACTCTTGACTATCCTCAATGATATTCTCGATTTTTCCAAACTGGAGGCCGGCAAACTGAACCTCGAGGAGCATCCCTTCTCGTTCGGTGAAATACTGAATGACATAACCGACCTGTTATCGGAACAAGCGGCGGAAAAACGGCTCGAACTTGTCACCTGCATCGCGCCGTCGGCCACCGGCCAGCTTGTCGGCGATCCGGGCCGCTTGCGCCAGGTTCTTATTAACCTGGCAGCCAACGCCATCAAGTTTACATCGACGGGGGCGGTTGCGCTGCGCGTTCTTACTATCGGAAAAACGCCGGATACCGTGTCGTTGCGAATCGAGGTGATCGATACGGGTATCGGCCTTACCAACAAAGCGCGCAGCCGTTTATTCAATAAATTCGAGCAGGCGGACGCGTCGACCACCCGAAAATATGGCGGAACCGGGCTAGGGCTGGCCATCTGCAGGCAGATTATCACCTTGATGGGGGGAGAAATCGGGGTCGACAGCGAACCGGAAAAGGGAAGTACGTTCTGGTTTACCCTGACCCTAAGTCGTCCTGAAGGCGGTCAAGCAGGACTATCGCCAAGCTTCTCCGAGCATGGCCTCAGACTCCTGGTGGCAGGCACCAATCCTTTGGTCTACCAGCAGATCGCCGATCAATTAGCGCTTTGGGGTGTGGCCGTGGGCTTGGCGAAAAACGCCGCGGCGGCGCGCACGGCGCTGCGATCAACGGCCTATGACGGCGTGCTGGTCGACCAACGTCTGGCAGGCGATAGCGGCACGGAACTTTGCAAGGAAATCGCCGCCAACCCTGCAACGGCCGGTATTCGACGGATGCTGATTACCAAACCGGGGCTGTCTAACGATTTTGCCCGCAAGGCCAATCGGGATATCCATCAATTCTTCACAAAGCCACTCCATACACCAGCCCTGTTCGATGGGGTCGCGGAGATATTCGGCCTCGACGTCAGATATCCGACGTCAAAACCGAACCACGGGCCGTCAGGCGACAATGACGCGCCGCGGGCCCTTCGAATTCTGCTGGCCGAAGACAATCAGGTGAATCAAATGGTCGCTCAGGCAATCCTCGGCAAGGGAGGCCACACGATCGACATCGCCAACAATGGGATCGAGGCGCTGATCCTGGCGAACAAGAACGAGTACGACGTGATCCTGATGGATATACAGATGCCGGAAATGGGCGGAATAGAAGCGACACAGAAAATCCGCATGCTACCTGGACCGGCAGCCAAAATCCCGATCATCGCAATGACGGCCAATGCCATGAAAGGCGACTGCGAGACCTACCTTGGGTCGGGAATGGACGACTATGTATCGAAACCGATCAATCCGATCCTGCTATCGGAAGCGCTTGGCCGTCAGGCCGGTGGTGCAATCGAAGTCGGAGAACTCGACCTGGGACAGGATAGCGGCGAAAACGAAAATCAACCCTTGAATGCGGAAGCATCACAGGCGTTGAACGATCTCATGGGGTCTTTAGACGATCTGATCGGCGATTAACGGAATTGTCGACTGAGTTACATTGAATATCTCCAAGAGGAGCTCTGATTATGATGCGGTTACGGGACATACTCAAAGACAAGGATAGTACCTTGTACGCGATTGACGGCGATGCCGATATAAAGACCGCCGCGCGCAAACTGACCGATCACAGGATCGGGGCGATGGTCATCCTGGATAAAGACGATCACCTTCAGGGCATATTGAGCGAGCGCGATATCTCAAAGGCAGTCGGCTCGGATGATTCCGCTGCAACGGCAGGCCCGGTTTCATCAATAATGACCAGGGACGTTATCACCTGTCATCCGGACTATGAAATCAGCGAACTGTTCCAAATCATGGTGGACAATAATATCCGTCACCTGCCCGTCCTGGAAAATGACAGGGTTGTCGGCATGTTGAGCATCCGCGATATCAGCCGGGCGCTTGTTCAGCGTTACGAATCGGAGAACCTGGATATGAAGAACCTGATCGTGGCCCTTAACGTCAACGCCGCCTGAAGGCACACCGGCGCCACGGTTGCGCATCGGGCCAATCGAGAATCCGCCGCTCAGATCGGCTGCGCCGCCAGCCTGGTCACGATTCCACTCCGGTATTGCGCTGGATGTGCTTCCCGGCCGGGCCGAACAGGCAGCGGGCAATTTCCGCTCCGGCCGAATCCAGGTTCTCGGCGAACCGCCACGGCGGATTGATCACCGCCAGACCGGTGCCGCGCAGTCCCTGATCGCGGGCCGGGCCG
The DNA here is from genome assembly GCA_027624735.1 of Pseudomonadota bacterium. GTDB lineage: Bacteria > Pseudomonadota > Alphaproteobacteria > MPNO01 > UBA2964 > JAQBTY01. Next base: position 2,331 of record JAQBTY010000352.1, read on the forward strand.
GTCAGCTCGGCAATCAGGACCGGTCGCGCCAATACCTCGAGGCCGGCGACAAGCGGCGCATGCCGGTCATCGGGCAGCAGAGGATACCAGATGACGTGGATACCGGATGACCAGCGGTGCAGCGCCGTCTCCACCATCCCCGGGACGGACCGGTATTCGGTCTTGATCTCGTAGGAGGGATCGATCAGGACGAGGCCGCGGCGCTCCGCCGGCGGCACCAGTCCGGGCAGCGCTTCGAAGCTGTCGCGCTTGTGCATATGGACCCGCCGGTCGCGGCGGAAGGCCTTGCGGAGTTCCTCATGCTCCGCGGGGTGCGCTTCGATCAGCACAAGCCTGTCCGTATCGCGCATCAGGTGGGCGGCAATCGCCGGCGAGCCCGGGTAGCGCGTCAGACCGTTCCCCTCATTGAAGCCCGCCACGACATCGAGATAAGGCCGCAGGGCCTCGTTCGCTGGCGCAGCCTTGAGGAGCCGTGCAATGCCGGCCTGCCATTCACCGGTGCGGCTCGCCTGTTCGCCCGTCAAGTCGTAAAGGCCCCGGCCGGCATGGCAGTCGATTACGCAGAACGGCGCCGGCTTCTGCTTCAGGTGGGCGAGCAGCAGGCAGAGCGCGGCATGCTTGTGCACATCGGCGAAGCCGCCGGCATGATAACCGTGTTGGTAGCTGAGCATTGCTTTCTATTTTAAAGCTGTAACGACCAAATCACTCTTTGAATATCACCTTGGCAAAATAGGCGACGTGCTTCGAGGCGTCACGATGCTTGCCCGCGACAAGTCCGGCATCGAGAACACTGAATTTGTCCTTTTCGGCGAAGACGTAATCGATCCTGCCGCCGTCTTGCCCCGTGCCGACCAGAAGCACATCCGCCGCGGCTTTCGTCCGGGCTTCTACGGCGGTGTCGAGAAATTTATCAAGTATCGGCTGCAATTGTTTTTTTCCGGGGTTCTTCCGCATTTTCGCCTCGGGCAAAATATTGAAATCTCCGATGAGGACGATCGGAAGCTGTATTTGCGCCAGTTCACCCATCAGGATCGGCATGGATACTTCACTGAATTCAAGATGCGATCGATGGATATTCACGACGGATATTTTTCTCGTTCCCACATCAACCGTGGTCTTGATGAAGTTGCGGTTTTCGCTCAGCGCCGCCCGGGTTAACGAGGTAATCGGGTATTTCGACAAAACACCCACGCCCCACAGGGGCGGCAGGTCGTTGCCGGTATCGTGCCCGACGAATGCATGGTTCATGTCGAGTGCCTGGGCTATGTCCCGAAGTTGGCCCGGGCCAGCGACCTCCTGCAACCCGACGATGTCAGGATCGGCGGACCGAATGGCTTCAATGACCGCGTCGAGATTGCGTCCCCATTGATCCTTCATGCGCAAAGTGTCCCGGTGCGGGTCTTTTTGCCCAAGCCCCATCCGGATGTTAAAGGACATTACCGTCAGCGGCGATTTCGCGCTTATTGGCGGCGGGAGAGGGCCTTTCCGCACATAGTCCGTCGTCGTACAACTTGCAAGGGCCAGCCCGCCAAGAACCAGCAAGCACAGAAGGGCGCTCTGATGAAGTCTCTTTACCACTAATTCGTACTCCCCTGATTGGCCTGGCCAAACCAGGCAAGCGTAACGGAAATTATAAAGAGATAGCGCCCGAATTTCCCTATGGAAACCAGAATTAAGAACAAGATGAACCGGGTTCGGAGCGCGCCCGCGATCACTGTCAGTGGATCGCCAATTATGGGAAGCCACGCGAACAAAAGCGACCAAAGACCGACCCGTTCGTACCATTGCTTCGCCTGATTGTAACGCCGCTCCGACACCGGAAACCATTTTCGGTCGCGATAGTGGATAAGAAATCGTCCGAGCGCCCAATTGACGGCCGATCCCGAGACATTTCCAGCGGTAGCGACCGTGAGCAAAAACACCGGACTTCCCTGATCCGTCGCGGTAAATCCCGCCAGCAGTGCCTCCGACGAACCCGGCAACAGGGTCGCGGCTGTGAAGGCGCTCAGGAACAAACTGGAATAAATGGCAAGATCGCTCATGGCGGTAGACTATGTGAATGGTGGCGATGATGAAACGATGCTCGTGGCAGTCGGCGTCTAAATGTGCCCGCCTTTTTGCGCGTTTCCCTTAGGCGATTTTGGTTGTAGACTCCTGTGTCTGGCGCGCATGACACGGTTCGTGGCTTATCCCGTTAACTCAGGCTCGTCTATATGTGGTAACTGCGGTTGAACGTCCTTTCGGGGG
>JAQBTY010000353.1 GCA_027624735.1 Pseudomonadota bacterium
GTTGGGGAACATCTGGCCGACGCGGCGGAGACCATCACCAATTCCATGCTGTTCCTGGCGACGCTGATCCATTCGACCGACCGCATCAAACTCGCCACCGGCACCACCAATCTTTCGCACAACCATCCGGTCCTGGTCGCGACCCATGCCGCGATGTTCGATCATCTGACCGAAGGGCGGTTCATCTTCGGTATCAGCCCCGGCACGCTCCGGTCCGACCGCGAGGCCGTTGGCATTCTCGATGACGATCACAACAAAATTTTCGCCGACGCCATCGACGTGATCCTCGCCATCTGGGAACGCGAAGCTCCCTATGACATCGAATTTCCCGACAACCGCTTCAAGGTCACGACAAAAAGTTCCTTCGATGCCGAATTTGGCATCGGCATCATGCAGAAACCCTACCAGAAACCGCATCCGGAAATTGTCGGCACCGTGGTCGCGCCGTTTTCCAAGGGGGTGATCGCCATGGGTGAGCGGAACTTCCATCCCCTGTCGGCAAATTTTCTGCTCAACAAATGGGTCAGCTCGCACTGGACCAATTACAGCCAGGGCTGCGCCAATATCGGCAAGATCCCGGACCCGTCCGAATGGCGCATCGCCCGCACCATCTTTGTCGCCGATGACGACAAGGTGGCGGTGGAATACGGCAAGAGCAACCACAACAGCCCCTTCCGGTTCTATTACAATCAGCTCTATACCAAGCTGAAGCGCGGCGGCCGGCACGCCGTGTTCAAATACGAACGCGATGAACCCGACGAGGCTGTCACCCTCGACCGCATCCTCGACGATCTCGTCATCTGCGGCACGGTGAACAACGTGGTCGACCAGATCCTCGCCTTCCGGGAAGAGGTCGGCGATTTCGGCGAGTTGGTCCTGGCCGGTATGGATTGGGTTGACGAAGGCCTGACCAAGCGCTCCATGCAGCTCATGGCCGAAGAAGTCATGCCCCGGGTCAATGAGGCCATCGGCAGTTCCGATACAATCGCCAGCGCGGCGGCGTAAGCGGCAAAAACCTAATTCACCGGCGGCGCCCCGCCGAAGGCCTGGCCGAGGATGCCCCTTAGGTCGTCTTTGGACACCGGGCGGGGGTTGGAAAAGTCCATACCGGAAATGATGTCGACGGCCTTGTCCAGCCCGTCGTCGGGAACGCCCAACGCCTTATAACCCGTCGCCAGACCGAGGCGTGCATTCAGATCGTAGAGCCCACGTGCCGCATCATCGACGCCGAGCGCCCGTTCTATCCGGCGCATGGCGTCCGGCGCGGCGTCCCTGTTGAACGCAACCGCATAGGGCACGGCCACCGCATGGGATTGTGCATGCACCAGCCCGAACAAGGAGCGGCAGCGCTGCGCCATGACGTGCGACAGGCCCAGCTTGGCGCGAAACATGGCGGCGTGCCAGGCGCCATAAAGCGCATCGTACCGGGCCTCGCGGTCGGAGGGATCATCGACGATGCGCGGCAGGCTACGGCCAAGCCGGCGGATCGCCTCCTCCGACAGATCCTGGACCACCGGATTGGTCTCCGAACTGTAGAGAGTCTCCACCGCATGGTTCATGGCGTTCATGCCGCTTGCCGCCGACAGGGCGGCGGGAAAAGATAGGGTCAGCTCCGGGTCGTAAAGTACGGTCTTTGGCAGCGCCTCCTGGGATGCGCCGCCGATCTGTTCACCACCCGACCGGTAGTACCAGTTCGCCGCCATCTCCGACCCGGAATAGCTTGTCACCAAAGCGATGCCGGGCAGATGCGCGTGCGCTGCGGCCGCCTTAAGGAGACCAACCGGCGAGCCCCCACCGACCGCAATGATGCCGTCGCATTTCTCCGATTCGATTTCCGCCATGACTCTGCTATAGGCCTCTTCCGGCATGGCGGTCAGGCCTGCGTCGCAGACATGGGCGTTAATCGGGCTGATCTGATGGGCCAGTTGCTGACCCACTTTGATACGGCCTGGCGAACAAATGATGATCGGTCGGCTCAGCGACAGCCGCTCCACCTCGTCTCGCAAGGAATTCAGCGCGCCATAACCGAAGACGACACGGACCGGCACCGGGTTGTAGGCAAAAACTTCAGACAAGTCGGTTCTCCTGTATTGGCTACGGCAAAACCTAGACGATGACAGGCCCGCCGTCACCTCAAGCCGCACGGAAGACAGAAGGCTTGCGAATAACGTAAACTGTTAGCGAACGAATTTGGGGTTAAGGATGTCTTCCGACAGAAGTTTGCTGATTAAGGGCGGACGCGTTGTAACCAGCGATGGTGATCCGCATATCCCGCCGATCCAGGATATCCTGGTCGCCAACGGAAAGATCGTCGAACTCGGCGAAAATTTGGGCGCTGAAGCCGACGTGCCGGTCATCGACGCAACCGACCGGCTGGTCATCCCCGGCTTCATCAACGCGCATTACCATTCCCATGACACGCTGGCCAAGGGCGTCATGGAGGAAACGCCGCTGGAAACCTGGCGGCTGCTCGCCCTGCCGCCGGCCTATCCCAAACGCAGCCGCGAGGAAATCAAGGCGCGGACATTGCTGGGTGCGCTGGAGTGCCTGCGCTCGGGGATGACCACCGTGCAGGACATGGTGACGCTCTACCCGTTCGATCCGGAACATCTCGATGTGGTGGTCGAGGCCTATGACGAGATCGGCATCCGCGCCGTGGTGGCGCTGCAATATGGCGACATAAAGGGGATCGATACGATCCCGTTCTGGCGCGAGATCTTTCCCACCGAGTTACACGGGAGCCTCTCCACCGCCGCCGAACCTGACCCCGGCTTCGACCAGCTGGCCTATTTCGTCGACACCTATCTGGAGGCGGGATCATCCAGCGATCTGATCGGCTGGGCGCTGGGTCCGTCCGCGCCCGAACGCTGTTCGCCCGCCCTCATCCAACGCACCGTCGCGCTGTCGCAAAAATACGGTCTGCCGATCTTTTCCCATATCTATGAATCCAAGGGCATGGCGCTGCAGGCCCGCCGCGAATATCCGGAGCATGGCGGTTCGTTGATCCGCCGGCTTCACGAAGAAGGGCTGCTGGGCCCGCGCCTCAATTTGGCCCACAGCGTGTGGCTGACCCCGGAAGAAATAGGGCTATTGGGTGAGACCGGCACCAATGTGGTGATCAACCCGTTGAGCAATATGAAGCTGAAAAGCGGCATCCCGCCAATCCGGGCGCTTCAGGATGCCGGCGTAAGCCTCGGTCTCGGCTGCGACAATTGTTCCTGCTCGGACGCGCAGAACATGTTCCAGGCCATGAAGCTGTTTTGTCTAATGACGGCTATCAGCCATATCGATGGCGGCCCGGCGCAGGCGCCACAGGCCTTCAAGGCGGCCACCCAGGGCGGCGCCCATGCCATCGGGCGTGACAACGATCTGGGGCAGATCGCGATGGGGCGCGAAGCAGACCTGGTTCTCATCGATCTAACCGACCCGTCCTTCATTCCGCTCAACAGCGCGCTGCGCCAGCTGGTCTATACCGAAGGCGGGCGCGGCGTGAAGACCGTCATTGTCGGCGGCCGGGTGGTTATTCAGGACGGCCGGCTGAAGACCATGAACGAAGCGGCGCTGCTCGACCAGATCATGGACGTGATACCGCGGTTCCAGAAGGATTACGCCGTCATCAAGGCCCGGGTCGATAAGCTGCAGCCCTATCTCCAGGAAGCCCACCGGCGCATCTGGGCGGAAGACGTGGGCATCGAGCGGCTGTTCCACGATACATCTTACCCGCGTTTCTAAGGACCCGTTTTATGAACAAAGATCTCAGAACCTTCATTGGCGAGGCGCGCCAGCTCGGCCCAGCCTATTTCGCCACTGTCTCGCGCCCCGTCGATCCGGTGTTCGAGCCCTGCGTCATTCAGGAAAAGCTCGCCGCAGCAGGGCGTTACCCGGTTATCAGGTGCGATCGGATTAAGGGATCCGACCTGCCGCTCGCGACCAATCTGTTCGGCAGCTACGAACTACTCGGCCTTGCCCTTGGCGTCGATCCGGACGAGCCGAAGAGCGCCATCCTGCAGCGCTTCAGGGAACGCGAACAGAATCCCCTGCCGACCGAAACCATCGCCGCCAGGGATGCGCCGGTAAAACAGAAAATTTTCACGGGCGATGATATTGATCTCGGCGCCTTGCCCCTCGTTCACCATGCGGAACGGGATTCCGGCAAGTACATCACGGTCGGGGTGATGGTGGTGCGCGATCCCGATACCGGCATCATCAATGCCGGCATGTACCGCCACGAACTCCAGGGCAAGGACAAGCTCGGCTGCATGTTCAACCCGGCGCATCACGCCGGCTACATTTACCGCCGCTATAAGGAACTCAACAAGAGGATGGAGGTGGTGATCTTCCTCGGCCACCATCCGGCGGCCCTGATCGGCTCGCTGTGCGAAGGCCCCATGGATTCAAGCGAATACGAGGTAATGGGCGGCCTGCTGGGTGAGCCGTTACAGGTGGTGGACGCCGAGACCGTCGACATCCCCGTCCCCGCCTTCGCCGAAATCGCCATCGAAGGCTATCTCGACCCGGCAAACGAGACCGCCGACGGGC
>JAQBTY010000354.1 GCA_027624735.1 Pseudomonadota bacterium
ACGACCGGGCAAGCCGGTCGCGCAAACACTACATCTAGCGCCACCTGAGTCAACGGGATAAGCCGCGTAGAATTTAAGTAATCCTTGTTTTCGGGGAGTTTGATAGTTCTGCGCTCAAATTGTGAACTGGACCATCGCGGGAGCAATTGTGATATGGTGCCGTCCATATGGACAATTCGCCTGGCGCACTTTTGAGCGGGTTTTTTAAGAACGGAGTTGGATTAAATGACATTGGGAACCCGGCTATTCACGCTTATGCGTGGCGAGCTTGTCGGCACTGATTCGGTCGGGAACAAGTATTACCGGGACAAGCGTCCGTCCGAAGGGCGGCGCGAACGGCGCTGGGTAATCTATAACGGCGCTGCGGAGGCCTCGACAGTGCCAGCGGAATGGCATGGTTGGTTGCACCATCGGACCGATGAGACGGGGACCGCGAGGGACTCGAATAAGCGTGCCTGGCATAAGGAACATGTTCCAAACCTTACCGGGACCGCGGCCGCCTATCGTCCGCCCGGTCATGTTCTGAAGGGGGGCAGGCGGGATAAGGCAACGGGTGACTATGAGGCGTGGCGACCCTAGCGGGGCTTGTCAATCAGGTGGGTGCTGTCGGTAGACCGATAAACCGGCCTCTTTGAGTTTCGCTGCGGAAAATTAGAAAATGGTACCTGATAACGTTCCGCCTTTCCCGGTTCACCTGCAGTTTTCAAACCCTGCCTAAAAAATTGCTCGTAACATCAATGAAAACGCGGCGCTGGAAAACTTCTAAAATAGTCCTTCTATTCGCCTTGTGCGTTGCACAGCCCGTGTTCGCCGAAGGCGGCGCCTTGCTCCAGGGGCTGGATAAAGTCACGGCGCGTGTTTCTACCTTTGAAGCGCCACAGGACGAACCCGTGGTTTTCGGGACGCTCAAGGTCGTTGTTCGTACTTGTTCCAAGGCACCGCCGGAAGAGACCCCGGAAAGCACGGCTTTCCTCGAGATCTACAATGTACCGCCTGGTGAGGAAGCGGTCCGGGTGTTTTCAGGCTGGATGTTCGCATCAAGCCCCGCGCTGTCCGCGATGGAGCATCCCGTTTACGACATTTGGGTTGTCGATTGTATAAATGACGCCAGTTCCGCATCATCAACCACGCAATGAAATTCCGCGTTGACATCGAGCGCACTTGCCAGGAGTTGCCGGTATCCGCTGCGATGAATTTCAACCGCCCCGAACTGTCCAAGATGTCGGGTAACGAACTGAGAGTCCAGCAAGCGGAAGCCGCCCTTCTTTAACGAAGCAACAAGGTGCACAAGGGCTACCTTGCTTGCATCCGGGGCTTCGCTAAACATACTTTCACCAAAAAAAGCGGCCCCTAAAGCTACGCCATAAAGTCCCCCGACTAAGGAGCCATCTTTCCAGGATTCAATACTATGGGCGCGCCCCATTTTATGCAGATCGACATAAAGACGGATAATTTCCTCGTTGATCCAGGTTTCGGTTCGATCATCGGCCGGCTTGGCACAGCGCCGGATTACTTCCTCGAAGGCGGTGTCACATCGGATTTCAAAGGGGCGCGATCGCACCCGTCGACGCAGGCGGCGGGGTATATGAAACTTATCCAGCGGCAGGATGCCTCGCTTTTCCGGATCGATCCAGTAAAGTGTGGCGTCGTCATGCCGTTCCGCCATCGGAAACAGTCCGACGGCATAGGCGCGCAATAAAATTTCTGGACTCAGACCGGACATGGATACTCCGTGTCAGATTCTATCCACCAGCAGCGCGTTCAGCGACTAATCTCTCGAGCCAGTGGATGTCATAGTCGCCGTTAACAAAGTCAGCGTTCTCGACAATTGTCTGATGAAGGGGGATTGTGGTTTCAATTCCACCAATCACATATTCTTCCAGGGCGCGACGCAGCCGCATGAGGCATTCATTTCGCGTCGTCCCGTAAACAATAAGCTTCGATATCAGGCTGTCATAATGAGGGAGCACGGTGTATCCCGAGTATAGTCCCGAATCGACCCGAACATTTGGTCCGCCCGGCGGATGATAATCCGTGATTTTTCCGGGGCAGGGGACAAATGTATCCGGTGTTTCCGCGTTAATCCTGCACTCCATCGCGTGGCCTGTGAATGTCACGTCCGCCTGAGTGAGAGATAGCGGCGTACCGGCGGCGAGTCGGATCTGTTCGCGAACAACGTCCACGCCGGTAATCATTTCCGTTATCGGGTGTTCCACCTGCAAGCGGGTGTTCATTTCGATGAAATAGAATTCTCCATTTTCGTATAAAAATTCGACCGTTCCGGCATTGCGGTAGTTCAAATCGCTCAGCGCTTTGCAAACCTTGGCGCCGATTTCGTCCCGTTGGCTGTCGTTGATTCCGGGCGATCCGGCTTCCTCCAGAATCTTTTGGTTTCTTCGTTGCAGCGAGCAGTCCCGCTCTCCCAGATGGATGACCTTGCCACTGCCGTCGCCCAATACCTGTATTTCGATGTGACGCGGTCTCTCGAGATACTTTTCGATATAAACGGTATCATCGCCAAAGGCGGCCTTGGCTTCGCTACGGGCCTGCTTAAGCGACGTATCCAGCGCATCGGCGCTTCGTACGACCTTCATGCCGCGGCCTCCGCCGCCTGCAGATGCCTTGACCAGCACTGGATATCCAATCTCATCGGCAAGCAGAAGCGCCTCCGGTGAACTCGAAACCGCGCCGTTGGATCCCGGAACGACAGGTATACCGAGTGAGGCTACCTTTGCCTTTGATGCAATTTTGTCGCCCATCAGAGCGATTTGATCCGGTGTAGGACCGATAAACACGATGCCATGTTCTTCAACAATCGCGGCAAAGTTGGCATTTTCCGACAAAAACCCGTAGCCCGGATGTATGGCATCTGCATTCGTGATGGTTGCCGCAGTGATGATAGCCGGAATATTGAGATAGGATTCTGTAGCCGACGGCGGCCCAATACAGACACTTTCGTCGGCGAGGCGGACATGCATGGCATCGGCGTCAACCGTTGAATGAACCGCGACCGTGGCAATTCCCATCTCATGACAGGCGCGATGAATTCGAAGCGCTATCTCACCGCGGTTCGCTATTAATATCTTGTCAAACATACCTGATCGCTCATTCGAGTATCACCAAATCCTCGCCAAACTCGACCGGGGCTTTATCTGCCACAAGAATGCGCGAGACTGTGCCGCTTCGGGGCGCGCGAACCGGATTGAACGTTTTCATCGCCTCAATCAGGAGCAATGTTTCTCCTTCGCTTACCGTATCCCCAGGTTTGATAAAAGGCGGGGTCCCCGGCTCAGGCGCAAGATAGACGACACCAACCATCGGCGCGGTTACGGCTCCTGGGGTGGGGCCGGTAACGGGTGACTCTTCTTGTTTGAGGGGAGGTGCTGCGGAGGGACCATGTGCGAAGGCCATTCCTGTGGCCCCGCGTGAGACACGGATGGTCTGCTCGCCTGCCCGGTATTCGATTTCGGTTAGGCCCGTATCGTCCAATAATCCGGAGAGTTTACGGACTAATGCCTCGTCAACGTCGAATTTCGCCATCAAACTTCCTCTTTCTTACGCAGTAACCCCGCTACCGCTTCAAGGGCAAATTCATATCCAGCGGGTCCTAAACCACAAATTACGCCGGTGGCGACCGGCGACACAAATGAATGATGCCGAAAACTTTCGCGTTTATAAATGTTTGAAATGTGCACTTCCACGATTGGGCAATTTACTAATTTCAAGGCATCCATTATCGCGACTGAGGTGTGGGTATAGGCAGCAGGGTTAATTATTATGGCCGACCATTTGGACACGGCTTCATGAATCCAGTCAATGAGTTCGCCCTCACTATTTGATTGGCGCATGGCGATTTCGAAGCCCAGCGCCTTTGCCCTTTGCTCGCAGCGTCGCCCGATATCAGTCAACGTTTCATGGCCGTAAATGTCGGGTTCCCGCGTCCCCAACAAATTCAAATTCGGTCCGTTTAATATCAGTATTTTCACAGGATCAGCCACAACATGACACTCCGGGCGGACAATTTCTATCGACAAGGGGTATAACAGCCACCTGCCATGCGCAATGATCGTTTAGCCCTCTCGAATTATTAATTTACCGCGCCGACATTTCTGAATAATTGCAATTATTTACTCTTCATTAAGCAAAATAACGCAAGAATTGTGTTTATAGGCAAATTGCTATTGAACTTTGGGCGAAGTTAAATGATTCGCCGTCAGCAGGTGACTTAGCAAGTCTGAGCAATTTGCATCAATGTGTTTCAAAGTAACATGAGCCGGGACCGTGAGTAGTTTTGAACTTCAAGTCTATAAAAGCGGTGTCTGGAATGTAGATTCCTATTTTGACGACCGCGATATAGCCCTGTCCGCGGCGGAACGTCTCAATGAGTCGGGTAGGCACGCGGGCGTCCGTATCCTGCAGGAAGATTACGACGAAAAGACAAATAAATCGTAATTGCTCACCCCGGTAGAGCTACGCTGTCATAAATATGGAGTTTCCGTCAAGCGTGGCG
>JAQBTY010000355.1 GCA_027624735.1 Pseudomonadota bacterium
CTCCCCCTCGAGGGGGAGGGGGTTAGGGGCAGACGCCACCCGATGCATATCCCCTCCCGCTCGAAGGGGTTTCGAGTAGGCGCCTCTCTAAATAATCCCCTCCCCCCTTGGGGGGAGGGTCAGGGTGGGGGTAAATTGCCATCAACGAATGACCGCTCCCCTTGAACAAAAGTTGAACCGACATGAATGAAATTTCAAATCCGGACATCCCGCTGCAGTTCGATATCGGCCAGCCGGTCCCGCGCACCGAAGACACGCGGCTGCTGACCGGCGGCGGAGAATATACCGACGACACCAACATCGACGGGCAGGCCTATCTGTGGTTCGTCCGCAGCACAATCGCCCATGGCGACATCAAATCCATCGACAGCGCGGCGGCTGCCGCCATGCCCGGCGTGCTGGCGATCTATACCGGCGCGGATCTGCGGGCCGACGGTATCGGCAACATCCCGAGCGGCCTGCCGCTGAAGAACCGCGACGGCAGCGGCTACATCGTGCCGCCACGCACCGGGCTCGCGGTCGGCCGCGTGCGCCATGTGGGCGAGCCCATCGCCGCGGTGATTGCCGAAACAGCCATACAGGCGCGCGAAGCCGCCGAAGCCGTAACGGTTATGTTCAACGAACTGCCCGTCGTCACCGGCACCGAAGAGGCCGGCAAGGACGGCGTGCCGCAACTGCATGAAGAAGCGCCGGGCAACGTGTGTCTGGATTTCTTCGTCGGCGATGCGGAGGCGACCGAGAAGGCGTTTGCCACGGCCGCCCATGTTACCAGCCTGCGCATCGACAACACCCGCATGGTCGTCAACGCCATGGAGCCGCGGTCCGTCATCGGTGACTACGACAAAGCGACGGAACGTTTCACCATCCATATGCCGACACAGGGGGTCATGGGCCCCAAGGCGGTGATGGCAAAAGCGATCTTCAAGGTGGACCCCGCCAAGGTCCGCGTCATTTCCAATGATGTGGGCGGCTCGTTCGGTATGAAGGGTGCCGCCTTTATCGAGCCGGTCTCGGTGCTCTACGCGGCGCGCAAGCTCAACCGGCCGGTCAAATGGACGGCAGACCGCTCGGAGAGCTTCGTCGCCGATCATCAGGGCCGTGACAGCGTCATCTATGCCGATCTCGCGCTCGACAAGGACGGCAATTTCCTGGGACTTCGCGTCGGCGGCGTCGGCAATGTCGGCGCCTATGTGACCGGCATGGGTCCGGCGCCGATGACCAACGTGATCTGCCGCAATCTGATCAGCGTCTACAAAACGCCAAATTTCGCCTACGGGACCAAGGCGCTGTTTTCAAACACCGTCCCCACCGGCCCCTACCGCGGCGCCGGGCGGCCTGAATCCAAATATATCATGGAGCAGCTGGTCGATAAGGCGGCGCGCGAAATGGGCATCGATCGGGTCGAGCTGAGGCGCAAGAACCTGATCCCGCCCGACGCCTTCCCCTGGAAAGCGCCAAACGGCCAGACATATGATTCAGGCGAATTCGAAGCCCTCATGGATGCGGTGCTTGAGCGTGCCGATTGGGCGGGATTCGAATCACGCCGGGCGGAATCCGCCGCCAAGGGCAAGCTGCGCGGCATCAGCGTCGCCAACTATCTGGAAAATACCGGCGGTGCGGGAGAACTCATCGACATAAGATTCCGTGCCGACGGCACGGTGGCGATGATCACCGGCGCCAAGGACATGGGCACCAGCCACCGTACGCCTTTCATGCAGATCCTCTCCGAACGGCTCGGCGTGCCCTATGAGAAGATCGAGGTGATCCAGAACGATTCCGACCTGATGAGCGCCGGCGCCGGCGGCTCGGGCGGATCGAAAACACTGGTCGGCGCCGGCAATGCCATCGTCGACGCCGCCAACGGCATCATCGATTTGGGCCGGAAGGCGGCGGCTCACATGCTGGAAGCCGCCGAGGTCGACATCGAATTTCACCGTGGCACTTTTACCGTGGCCGGAACCGACCGCTCCGTCAACGTGATGGATCTGGCGCAGTATCTGCGCGAGACCGGCAATCTGCCCGACGGCGTACCCACAAGCCTCGACCACAAGGCGGTGCATGATACGAGCCCATCGACTTTTCCCAATGGCTGTCACGTGTGCGAGGTGGAGATCGAGCCGGAGACCGGATTGGTGGAAATCCTGCGCTACACCGTGGTCGACGATTTTGGCGTGGTGGTCAATCCGCTGGTGGTGGAAGGTCAGGTCCATGGCGGCATCGCCCAGGGCATCGGCCAGATCCTGGTGGAACAAACCGTCTATGACGAAAGCGGCCAGCTGCTCACCGGGTCCTACATGGATTACGCCATGCCGCGCGCCGATGATATGTGCAGCTTCGATTTTTCGACCCGCAACGTGCCCTGCGTCACCAACCCGCTTGGGGTCAAGGGTTGCGGCGAAGCCGGCAACGGCGCGTCCATGCCATCGGTCATGAACGCCATTCTCGATGCGCTGTCGGTCCGCGGCATCACGCATTTCGATGCTCCGGCGACGCCACACCGCATCTGGCAGGCGCTGCGGAAGGCAAATAAATAAGAAAGCACCCTGCCTGAACAGCGGGGCGTTTTCTTTACGCGCGCCTTTTCCCTATTATAATGATTAAGAGCGCGTGCAATCATGATGCGCGCTTACAGGGAGTCTTGCATGTTCTATGAACCAAAAAACGACGATCACGGCCTGCCCTATAACCCGTTCAAGGCCTGCGTGGTGCCACGCCCCATAGGCTGGATCACCTCGCTCAGCTATGACGGGATCGTCAATCTGGCGCCGTTTTCCATCTCCAACCAGCTATCCTACGATCCGCCGTTCGTGTTTTTTTCCGGATCCGGCACCTCGGATGAAGCCGATTCCGAGCCGCGCCGCAAGGATTCGGTGGTCAATGCCGAGGACACCGGCGAATTCGTCTACAACATGGCGACCTACGGCCTTCGCGAACAGGTCAATCTGTCGTCCAAGCACGTGCCCAAGGATGTGGATGAGCTGGCGATGTGCGGCCTGACACCGGCGCCGTGCAACATCGTCAAATGCCCGCGCGTCGCGGAATCGCCGGTCAGTCTGGAATGCAAACACCATGCCACCCTGTCGCTGCCCTCGAACCGGACCATGGGCGTGCATCATGTGGTGATCGGCGAGGTGGTCGGCATCCATATAAATGACAACGCGCTGACCGATGGTCTGGTGGATTGGATCAAGATCCGGCCCCTCGCCCGCATGGGCTACATGGATTACACCTCGGTCACGGAAGTGTTCACCATGAAGGGTCCCAAAGGCGAGGAATTCAGCCCCGGCAAGATCGGCGAAAGCTCCAAATCCAAGCTCTGGGACAAGGTCTAGGACTGGGACAAATACGAGGCAAAACATAAAGCCCCCTCACCCTCCCACGATGCAAGAGCATCGCGGGTCCCTCCCTCTCCCGCGAGCGGGAGAGGGTAGGTAGGCATGGCGAGACGTAGTCGAGCCTAGCCGAAGTGGGTGAGGGGAACTTTTTTGCGTAAAACTACCCGGTGAATGCTCTAGATCCGTATCCTCCGATGTCCGCCCAGGTTTCCCATGAGTTATGAATCCCTTGCCGTCATTCTTGCCGCCATCGCGGTCGGGTCTTTTTTCAAAGGCGCCATCGGTATAGGCCTGCCCATCATCGCGGTTCCGACACTGTCCACATTTTTGGGCGTGGAGCACGCGGTCGTCGTCATCATCGTGCCCACCTTCCTGACCAATATCTGGATTGTCTGGCGCTACCGGAAAATGGCCTCGGGCGTGCCGCATCTGCCGGTCTCGCTGATCGCCGCGGGCATCGGCACCGCGATCGGCACCTTTATCCTCGCCGCCCTGACCGACAAGGCGCTGCTGTGGGTGCTGATTGTCTGGGTGGCGGCCTATATGGTCAATCTGCTGCTCAATCCCAACTTCAAACTGGAAGGCCGCAATGCCCGTATATTTTCGCCCATCATTGCCGGGCTAGCCGGGCTCAGCCAGGGATCGACCGGCATCGGCGGCCCGGTGGTCGCCACCTGGATGCATTCCTACCGGTTGGAAAGCCAGGTCTATGTCTTCGCCGCCTCCATCATGTTTCTCGCGATCTCCGGCACGCATTTCTTTGTCGTGGCCGGGTTCGGTCTGTTCACCGACACGGGATTGTTTACCCAGGAACGATTTATTCAGGGTCTCCTGGCGGTCATTCCGGCGACATTGTTTGTCCAGCTCGGCATGTGGACAACGCCTTACATCAGCGCCAAATTGTTCAACCGCCTGGTGATCGCCATCGTTTGCATCATGGAGGTAAAGATGATCTGGCAGGTCATGGGCAGCTAATACCAAGGGACGCTGATATTAGCCCATAAAAAAACGGCGGCCCCTAAAAGGCCGCCGTTTTCTCGAGTTGCCAACCCTAGTCCAAGACGCCAACCCCGGACCTACACTGTAACAGTATGCTGTAATAGCCCGGATTATTCACGGTGGTCGGATGGTTTGAGCAAGGCGCGTGGTATCGTCCGGGTTGACGGCG
>JAQBTY010000356.1 GCA_027624735.1 Pseudomonadota bacterium
CTTCGCCGCGTTATGTTTCCCCGTGGGGTAAATCCCGGTCACCGGCGACTTTTTCAACGGGCTGTTAACCTCTATGCCGGGTTGGCGACACTGGGCATTTTGGCCGCGACCGGCCAAATGACGCTGCCGCCCGATCTGGCGGTTCTTGGTCACCCGGCGGTCATCGCCGCATCGGTGTTCATGTATCTGGTTGAATTCGTCGCCGACAAAGTCCCCGGCGTAGACACGACGTGGGACACTATTCATACCTTCATTCGCATCCCCGCCGGCGCCGTGCTGGCACTTGGAGCCGTCGGCGAGCTCGATCCCGCCATTCAGATCGCCGCGCTGATCGTCGGCGGCAGCGTCGCGGCGACAAGCCACGCTTTCAAGGCCGGCTCCCGGGTGCTGATCAATACGTCGCCGGAACCGTTTTCCAATTGGGCGGCGTCAGTAGTCGAAGACGGGCTGGTAATCGGCGGCGTGACCCTCGCGGTCCTCCAACCAACGGCCTTCTTGGTCCTGTTCGTGGCATTCCTTGCCCTGGTCATCTGGCTGATGCCCAAGATATGGCGCGGCATAAAAACCTTATGGAACCGCCTCCACAATTTGTTCGGCGGCAATCATGGCAATCTCGCCGATCGCCGCCCCCTGACGGTATCTCTCAAACCGACACCAAGCCACAACAGACCGCGCAGCCTTTCCTGACCACGCCTTGACATCGCCCGGCTGCGCGGCAAGCATGTGCGCCATTCGATAGGCCGCGAAGACGGCCTGCAAATGGTCGGAAATCCGGCTACTGGGGCACAGAGGGCGTGGAAGCGATCAGCAAATCCGTATTGTCGGCCCTCCGGCTGATGCTTGGCGTCCTGCTTATCGCCAGTGTCATCCTGATTTGCGCCAATGCGACCGGGCGTTATGTCTTTCTGGAACCGATCATCTGGGCCGAGGAAGTTCTCGGCTATGTCCTGGTCTGGACAGTCTATCTCGGGGGCGTTCTGGTGACGTGGGATGGCGGTCATCTCAGGATGGACCTTCTGTCCCGGACATTGCCGAAGGTGCCCCGCACAATCGTCAACGGCTTCTCGACCTGCGTTTTCATCATTATCGGCGGGTTGATCGTCTATCAGTCATGGCAAGCCTTGCCCGAACTGACGCACCTGAGCCAGGTCGCGGAGGTGCCGATGGATGTCATGCATTCGGTCATACCGATCTCTTTTGTCCTGATTTCGATTCTTATCCTCGTCCGGTTCCGCGGCTATCTGAACGGAACGCTGGAAAGCGATGCCGAACAGTTGGAAGCCCTGCGCACCGCCGCTGCTGTCGCCGAGAGCACGGCACAGGGTTCCGACAATGGGTCCGGCAGGGAATAATCGGCATGTCCTTGTTTCTGGTCATGGGAATCCTGCCGATCATCCTCCTTGTGATGGGCTTGCCGATCTTTGTGATCCTGATGGTTTCGTCCGTGATAACCATCGTCTGGATCATGGATTTGCCCATAACCATGATCCAGATCGAACTGTTTGGCAGCGTCGACAATTATAAACTTATCGCGGTGCCGTTTTTCATCTTCGCCGGCGCCATCATGGCGCAGGGTGGCATTTCCCGGCGTCTTGTCGACTGGGTGGTCTCTCTCATGGGGGCCATACGCGGCAGTCTGGCCCTCACGACAGTCGCCGCCTGTACCGTGTTCGGCGCCATCTCCGGATCCAGCCCGGCGACCGTCGCCGCGATCGGAGGCATGCTTTACCCGTCGCTCAAGGAAAAAGGCTATCCGGAAAAGTTCGCCAGCGGCCTGTTGGCCGCTTCGGGCGCCATTGCCGGAATCATCCCGCCCTCCATCGCCATGATCCTTTATGGCGCTTCAGCCGAAGAGTCGGTCAGGCATCTGTTCATCGCCGGTATTCTGCCCGGTCTGTTCATCGCCTTCGTGATGGCCGCCTACATCTATTTTTACGCCCGCAAGCTGGACATTCGCGAGGGCGAAAAATTCGAACTATCCCGCGTCGGCCGCGCCACCAAAGCCGGCGGCTGGGCACTTGGGACCCCCCTGATCATTCTGGGCGGCATCTATGCCGGCGTGTTCTCCCCGACGGAGGCGGCCGGCGTCGCCTGCCTTTATGCCGTCCTCGTCGCCATGTTCATCTACCGCGACATGGATTTGCGGGGGTTCTGGAAAGTCACCGTCGACTCCGTCTATCTGACAGCGCAGGTCCTGATCATCGTGGGCGCCGCCACGCTGTTTTCGCGGCTTCTTACGATCGCCGGCGTACCGCAGGCGATGGTTGAATGGATTCAGGCGTTGGGCCTCGATGCCTGGGTGATCCTGCTGATCATCAATGTTCTGTTGCTCCTGGTCGGCTGTGTACTGGACCCGGCGTCGGCCATTCTGGTTCTCGCGCCGATCTTGAAACCGGTGATATTGGCGGCCGGGATCGATCCGGTTCACTTCGGAATCATCATGACGGTCAATGTCAGCATCGGCATGTTCACGCCGCCTTTCGGCCTCAATATCTTCGTTACCCAGGCGCTCTTCCGGGTTCCGCTTTCAAGCCTTTACCCGGGGCTGGTTCCGTTTATCATCATCAACATTCTGGCGCTGGGGGTAATTACCTACTGGCCGGACTTGTCCTTGGTCCTGGTCAGGCTGCTCGGTTAACAAGGATATTTGGGCGCAAGCCCGCGGCAAATTTTTGACATATACTCCGCTCACGTCAGAACCCCAAATTTTTGACATACAAAAGAAACAACAGGAGTAAAAAATGATTACCAAAACAACATTCGCGGTCGGCGTTCTGATAACCGGCTTGATGGCGGGCACCGCCGTCGCCCAGACCGAAATGCGGATCGGGATGGTCACCATCAACGATCCGCAGCATCAATTCACCAATAAGTACGGCGAAGAAATCGTCAAGCGCACCGGCGGCAAAATCAAAGTCCGCGTGTTTCCCGCAGCGCAGCTCGGAAAAATCCCGCGCCAGCTCGAAAATCTCAAAATCGGCTCACAGGCCGGGTTCGTCTCACCACCGGGATTTCTGTCGGGCATGAACCGGGCCTTTCAGGCGCCCGACGCGCCGGGTCTCTTCAAGAGTTTCTGGCATGCGCACAACACCTTCACGGACCCGGCATTCCGCGGCAAGTATCTAAATCTCGCGGACAAGCACGGCATCGTCGGAGCGGCAATCTTCAATTATGGGCCGACCTCTATCGCATCGCTGAAACCAATTCGCTCCCTTGCGGACATGAAGGGGTTGAAAATTCGCGTGCTCGCCACGCCGATGGAAAGCAAGCTCGCGAAAGTGCTCGGCATGACCGGAGTCCCCATGCCCTATTCTGAGGTTCTGCCGGCGCTGCAGCGCAAGACCATCGATGGCTGCCGCAGCTCGATTGTCGTCATGGGCGCGTCGAAATTCTTCACGACGACCAAATATATCACGCTGATCGAATCCGGGACCATCCCGAGCGCGCTCTGGGTCAGCAAGCGCTGGTTGGCGAAGTTGCCGAAGAAACAGCAAGACATCGTCATGCAGACCGGCCGCGATCTCGAAATCTGGGCCGGAAGGAACGCCGCGAGACTCAATGGCGAGGCCGAAGCCTTGTGGAAGAAAAACGGCGCGGAGGTGATCCGCCTGTCCGCCATGGATCAGACAATCATAACCAATCAGCTTGCGCCGCTCGGTGATGAATTCCTCGCCACGAGCGCTGATACCAGGGATATGTACAAGGTGCTGAAATCAGTCCTTAAAACGGCATCGACCACAGCGCCGTAAGACGCTGCGTTGCGGATCATCGGGACCGGGATGTCATACCCGGTCCTGATTGCTCCCCCGGCCAAACAGGTGCGATCGTGAGCAAGGAAAAGACATACGACTACGTCATCGTCGGCGCCGGGTCCGCCGGCTGCACCCTCGCCAACCGTCTGACCGAGGACGGTACATCCACGGTCCTTTTGCTCGAGGCAGGCGGAAAGGATAATGACCCGCTGATCCATGTTCCGCTGGGCTGGGGCAAAATCCTTTCTAACCGGCTGCATGACTGGGGTTATTTCACCGAGCCGGAACCGGAACTGAATAACCGCGAAGTGGAATGCGCCCGCGGTAAGGTGATTGGCGGTTCGTCATCGATCAACGCCATGGCCTATGTCCGGTGTCATCCCGTCGATTTCAACCGCTGGGCGGCGCAGGGCTGCGAGGGATGGTCCTACGCCCATGCGCTGCCCTATTTCAAGCGGGCCGAGGATTGGGAAGGCGGGGCGAGCGAGATACGCGGCGCCGGCGGCCCCCTGACGACGACGCAAAACATCTATCCCGACCCGCTGAAAGAAGCCTGGCTCGAGGCCGGCAAGGCAGCCGGTTATACGATCACCGACGATTATAACGACGCGAAGAACGAAGGTTTCTGCGTGATGCAATCGACCATCCGCAAGGGCCGCCGATGCAGCGCGGCCGTGGCCTATCTTCGACCGGCCCTGGCCCGCGCCAATCTGACGGTGTCGCGAAAATCACTGGTATCGCGGGTGATA
>JAQBTY010000357.1 GCA_027624735.1 Pseudomonadota bacterium
CGACCAATGACAAAAAATCTGCCCGAATCCTTCAAATTGTCTCTTTAAAATTCCAGCGGGATGTTCACGAACGGTCCTTTTAGCGTCCGTCGGGAACTTCCGGAGTTGGGGGATGAACGGACCTTTTAGGGGCGGTGTGAACGCAATCTACTCCTGACATCCCTGCATCAAGTCGAAGGCTCGCGCGTTTAAGGGGGACGTGACGGTCTGGCCGCCGGTCCGGCGCGGCCTATTCCCCCGCCGCCGCTTGCTTCTGCGGTTTATCCTGGAAATAGGGCAGCAATTCCTCGGCGATGGCGGCCATGTTGTCGCGGGTCATGTCGGCCGGCAGCGTGCCGAACTGGGTCTTGGTCAGCGACGTGTTGAAACCGGCGAGTTCCTGATACGCGGCCATCTTTTCGCGCACCGTGTTGGGGCTGCCGATGATCACCACGCCGGTGTCGATCAGCTCGTCGACGGTCTTGATCTTGCCGGTCACCTTGGCTTCCCGGATGCGCTTTAAAGACTGGATATTGGTGTAGCCGGGCGGCAGCAGGAACTCGACCGGCATCTTGAGGAACTGGTTGACCATGGATTCCAGATGGGGCTGCGCCTGCGCCCGCGCCTTCGCATCGGTCTCCGCGATATAGATGGTGTTGGACCAAGCGAGCTGGTCGTTGGACGCCTGATAGCCGCATTTCTCCGCCTCGTCCCGGTACATCTGGAAAAACCGGGCAACCAGCGCGATGGGGCTCAGGGTCTGGGCATAGGTATATTTGTGCTTCGCCGCCCAGGCGATGGTGTCGGATGAGCCCTGCGACGGGACCCAGATGGGCGGGTGGGGTGTCTGGTAGGGGCGCGGCCAGCAATTCACATAGTTGAACCGGTAATGCTTGCCCTCATAGCGGGTCGGGCCGGGTTCGGTCCAGGCCTGGATGATCATGTCGTGGGCTTCGTGAAACCGCTCGTGGGAGTCGCTGGGGTTCACGCCTGTCGCGTGGTATTCGGCGCCGATGCCGCGGACGAACCCGGCGATGAACCGGCCGCGCGTCAGATTGTCCAGCATGGCGTATTCCTCGGCCACCATCAGCGGATTGTTCAGCAGCGGCAGCGCGCGGCCCAAAATAGCGAGCTTGGCCCGTTTGAGACTGCGCGCCAGCGCGCCGGCAAGAACGCCGGGTATCGGCATCATGCCATAGGCCGATTGATGATGTTCATTGAGGCAGACGCCGTCGAACCCCAGCGCGTCGGCATATTCCATCTCATCCAGATAGCGATGATACAAATCCGCGCCCTTAACCGGATCATAGTGGCGGTTTGAAAACGTGACCCACGAGGACTTCACCTTATCAATTTCATCCAGATCGACCGCGCCATAGGGCATCAGGTGAAAATTGAAAAACTGCATATCTGGTCCCTTCCGTGCGGATAGCTGCATGAGGCCAAGCCCGGCGAATTGTGGTCCACCGTACTGAAACTTGCAATATCGTTCGGTTAACCGTGGGGCGATGGCCTACGATCCGTGGCCAATTTTACATCCAATTTTACATCCAAATTTACATGGTGTGCCCGACATCGAACACCGGCCGGTCTCGGACCGGACAGCGGATATTCAACGTATTGCCTTAAGATTTATCCTAAATTAATATCTTATCATACCCCTGTAACTCATTATTTTTATTATAAAATTCATATTTTACCTCCAGCCAATTAACTCGGCAGGAACACGCCCTTGCCGGTTCTCTGCTGATCCAGGAGCCGGTAGGCTTCCTCCCCCTGGTCGAGCGTCCATTGGTGGGTAAACAGACTATCCACATCGATGTTGCGATCAGAGACGAAGCGGGCGCAATCGGCCTGCCCGGTCTTGGAAAACGTCCAGTGGCCCATGATCGTCACCTGACGAAACGTCAGATCGGGGCCAACGTCCAGCGTGACCTCTCCGCCTGACGCAACGAAACACGCCACGCCCCATTTGCGCGTCCCCTTCACGGCGGCGTTCCGCGCCGCCGGGACGCCGGCTGTCTCAATCACCTTGTGCGCGCCTTCGCCATGGGTCAGCTCCCGGATCGCCGCGACCGGATCGACCGCGGCGGGATCGAGCACCACATGCGCGCCCTTCTCGAGGGCGAGCTGCCTGCGCTCCGGCGATGTTTCGACGGCGATCACCCGCGCGCCCATGGCCGCGCCAAACTGTGTCGCCGACAGACCCACGGGTCCCTGACCAAAGACCACCAGCGTCTCGTCGCCTTCCAACCCAACGCGCTTGAGCGCGCCATAGGCCGTGCCCGTACCGCAGGAAATGGCGGCGCCGGTTAAAAACGATAAATCGTCCGGCAAGGGGACCAGCGTATGAGCCGCGACGCGCATATAGCGCGCGTGGGCGCCATGGCCCTGTCCCGAGCCATAGACAATCGGACCCTCGTCGCAGAGTTGCGACCAGCCCGTCTTGCAATGCCGGCAAACCCCGCAGCCGTCATAATGGTGCACCATCACGCGGGCGCCGATCTTGGCTTCCCGATCGGAAACCTGATCGCCGAGTTCGACAACAACGCCACAGGGTTCATGGCCGGCGATAGAAGGGTCCTTGCCCGACGGCGCGCGCCGGTAGGCGTGCAGATCCGTGCCGCACATGCCGGACGCCTTGATTTCCAAAATGACATCGCGCGGCCCCGGCGCCGGGTCGGAAAAATCGTGCAGCGCGACCTCACGGTCTCCCAGAAAAACGATTCCCTTCATCGTGAGCTCCTCCCTGTTTGGCCCTGTTAGGCTGGAACAATACAGCCGTGACGGAAAAGTCGTTGGACAAATTGCAACACCGGTAGCACAATCCTGACAAGCAAATTTAGTTTCTCTGGAGGCTGTAATGGATTCGATTAATCCCGCCGATTTTCGCCCTGACCATGTTGCTCCCATCCGCAGCGATGCGCCAGGCACGGTCACTTCGATGCCGTCGCCGACAAAGCTGCATCACCTCCACATTTTCTCGGATGAAAATTACGACAGGATGGTTGAGTTCTATCAGCGGCTGTTTAACGCGGAAATCGTACGCGTTAATCCGAATGGGCTGACCTTTATAACCTATGACGATCATGACCATCGCGTGGTCATTATCAAAAGACCGGGCGCCCAGAAAAAACCCGATAATTTTATTGGCGTCTCCCATCAGGCTTATTGCTACGCAAGCCTTGGCGAATTGATCTATGTCTATAAGCGGATGAAAGAGTGGGGCTATGACCCCATCTGGACCGTCAATCATGGCAATTCGACATCCTTTTATTACAAGGACCCTGACGGCAATCAGGTCGAAACCATGATGGATAACTATTCGCCCGCCGATACCAAGGAATATAAACGCCATTACCAATGGTCTGAAGAGTTCACCGCCATGGGCAATCCGACCTTCGATGCCGATAAGATGGTCGAGCTTTATGAGTCGGGTGTTCCGGACACGGTCCTTATCGACCACACGGAAGTCTGCAAGCTGATCCGCGACGGAAAGCTTTAAGGCGCCAAGGCTCGGGCTATACCAAACGCCCTCTAATGGGCGAGGCGGTCGCCATCCGGACGAAAACTGCGCCCGGGGACCGTCACCGCCCGAAAGGGATCATGGAGAACCGCCACCTATACAGGTCAGACGAGGAAGCGATGGCGGAAGTCGCTCGCGGTGCTTGAAAGGTCTGAACGTGACCCAACCCGGAAGTCTGCCGTCGTGCTGTAAAGGTCTGAGTTCAGCCAATATGAGTTATTCAGTGGCCACGTGAGCAGCGTCGCCTATTTGAACCACAGAGGCCCTTGGTCGATTAAAGGGCGGCGTAGCGATCGTACACCTTGAGCGCCGCTTCGACCCGGTTTCGCACTTGAAGTTTCCGCAGGATATTTGTCATGTAGCGTTTCACGGTATTTTCGCTCAAGCTCAAATCTAGAGCAATTTCCTTGTTGTTTAAGCCTTGCGCGACCTGCTTGAGAACCTGCTCTTCGCGTTTGGTTAGAAGCGAGAACAGATCGAATCGCTGGGACCCTTTATGGTCTTTGTTGTCGATCAGCATCCGCGCCGCTAAGCCGGGCGGGACGTAAAGTTCTCCCTCATGAACGGATTTAATGACAGTCGCCATTTCCTCTCCGCCCATCCCCTTTAGAATGTAGCCACGGGCGCCAGCTTCTAGCGAATCCCTTACGTCGCTCTCCCTTTCGGAGGTGGTTAGCATCAGGATACGGACCTTCGGGCAGGCGGCCGCGATCTGGCGTGCCGCTTCAATACCACCGCCGGGCATTCGTATGTCCAATAGTACAATATCGGGCAGATGCTCGCAGACCGCATCCAGCGCCTCGTCGGCATTGGCACACGCCGCGACGACTTCGCAACCGACGAAGTCTGACAGCGTTCTGCGCAGCCCATCGCGAAACAGCGGATGGTCGTCGGCGATGACAACCCTAATACGTTCAACCATTGCCTAACAGCCCGTTGACGAAGTCTGCACTGGACGGATGCGGCGTGGTCTGATTCTCTGATGTCCTGAT
>JAQBTY010000358.1 GCA_027624735.1 Pseudomonadota bacterium
GCCACCGGGGTTTCCAAATTCATCAGATCGAGCCGCGTCAGGGCGATGTCGATGGCGGCTTTTATCTGGCCGGACTCTACATCCATGCCCGAGAAGTCGATCTCCGGCACGATCACCGGCACGTTCCTGAGCGGCACCACGTCGCGCGGTTCGATATAGATGGTGGTGCCCGATAGCTGCACGGTGTATTGCGACGCACCCACCACGGTGGCGCGGATGGTGGCGATGGGTTTTTCGATGTTGGCGCCGGTGGCCTCTATCCTGGCGCGGGTCAGCCGCGCCAGATGGGGGCCGAGATCGCCAAACATGGCGGTCTCGTTGCCATAGACATATTCGCTAACGCCGCCGGAAAACGTCAGCGCATCGACGCCGCCGTCGATCAGGGGGACAGGCGGCAGCAGCAGCATGGCTTCGGTCTCCGCCGACAGGGGCGCGAGGCCGGCGGCCTCCACGATACGCATGGCCATGCGGTCGGCGATTTTGATCAGGCCTTCTTCATCGGGTGTTGATCCCATGGCGATGGTAACGCCGACATCCGCGGCATGGGCCTGGCCGGTGGGCTCGAGCCGGATCACGGAGCCGGCATCGTCGACGACGATCAGCCGGGCGCCGGCATCTACCGCCGTGACCCGTTCCACCTTGCCGCCGCGGCAATGGGCGATCTTCGTGGTGCCGCCGCCGATATCCACATTGATGGTCAGTCCATCGCTCTTGGACGACCGGATGACGGCGCCCGAGCCATGCGCGGCCATGGTGGCTTCCAGCCCGTCGCCGGCGCTGACGGCGACGAACTTGCCGGCCTCGGCGGAGAACAGATCGCCGATGGCGCGGGCATTGCGCCGGCGCACCGCCACGCCGGTGAGGATCAGCGCGCCGGTATCGACGGCGCTGCGTTCGATGCCGGCGCTGACGAAGCTCGCCTCGATAAAACGGCCCAAGGCTTCGGCGTCGATATCCTCGCCATTGGTGTAGGGGGTAAGCTGGATCGGCGCTTCGTGGATGGTTTCGCGCTGGGCGACGATATAGCGGGCGCCGACGCGTTCCATGAGCACGCGGGAGAACACCAGATGGGACGTCGACGAACCGATGTCGACGCCCACACTGAGCAGCTCAATTTCCTCTTCCTCGGCGATGTGGCGGGTGGAACTGGAAAACCGCCCGCCGGATTTCTCACCGTAACCGTAATCGCCCCCGTCGGTCGAACTTGCCACTCTTAATTGGCCTTGGAGGTATAAAGCTCCGGCTCCATCTGGGTTTCGGCGCCGACTTCCTTCAGATAGTCCTGGAATTCCTTGCGCAGGTAAGGGTCTTCCTGGTCATAGCCGATGGCGGTTCCGCCATCGCGTACGTCTATGGCGCCGTAATCGATGGCCTGCTCGCCGGGCCGTTTGACCTTGCGGCCGGGATGATGCGGGCCGAACCAGGCGGTAAGACGCAGCGGGCCGGCGCTGACGCCGAAATGCTGGTGGTACCAGTCGCCGCTCATGGGCGCTGCCGACACCATACCGACGGGCTCGTAATCCTGACGCATGACGAACTCTTCCTTGCCGTCCTTCCATGGGGTCGAGCCGTGCACCGCGGGCCAGGTATAGGTATAGCCCTTGCCCTTGATGCAGATCAGCACGGCGGCCGAGCCATGGGCGTGGCCCTTGGAATAACGGCCGGTTTCGTGCTGGCCTATCCACAGATAGAAATTGTTGTCGGTCATGTGCGGCTCGATGCGGCGGTAGCCGGGTGAGCGGCGGTTATCCAACGGCAATTCGCAATCGACGATGTCGGGCACGATGTTGGTCTGGGTCATGGCCAGACCGCGGATCGGATCGGCGAGGATCTCGTCGCTCGGCTTGTAGTAATCCTCGCGCTCCGGGTCGAACCGGTCGCGGAAATTATACGGGCATTTGAAGATGAAATCCGGGTTCTCATAGATGTTCATCACGTTGGGCGCGGTGTTGCCGCCAAGCAGCAACGCCGGGCTCGATGAGGCGTTGACCACCCGGTACATGGCGTTGAGCGGCACCGACCACAGCGATCCCTTCTGCCATTCAAAGGTATGCACCTTGTCCTCGCGGCCTTCTTCCCACACCTCGGTGGAGCCGCGCCCGTCGACCACGAAATATTGTTGTTCATAGATATGCTTGACCGGATTCAAGGCCCCGGCGCCGGGCACTTCGATCACATGACAACCCCACATGCCCTCGGTGCCATAAAGTTGAATGAAGGTGGCGTTGCCGCCCATCATGTCCCATTTTTTGAGCGGCAGGTCCTGAACCTTGCTGACCCCGATATCACGGAATATGGGGATTTCCTGACCTTCCATCCACAGATCATAAGGCGATTTCGGCGCCTTGAACTTGCCCAGTCCGGCGCGGGTCAGCTTGTCTGTCGGGGCTGCCCAATCATGGGCGTGGCCGTCGGGTCCATCATGTGGTGCCATTTTATCCTCCGCTGTTATTGATCCCGTTTTGACGCCGGGATGTTACGATGGATGCATCATAAACCGTGCGGGAAGAGGCGGCAATTGTAGTAGTTGTGAACTTACCGTTATTTCGTCATGCCCGGGCTCGGACCCGGGCATCCAGAAAAGGCAAATAAGCTGGATTCCCGGGTCAATCCCACTGGTGGCCGGAGCCTGTCCTTGGACCGGCCATGACGGAGAGGGAGAAGTCCGTGCCCTAATCACCGAGAAACGCTGAGACGGTTTTAAACCGTATCCCCCTAAAACGTCGCGCCCGACTCCAGCCAGGCATCGACGATTTCCTCGCCGGTGGCGAACCATACGCCGTCATGTTTCATGATGTAGTCGAGCGCCGATTCCAAGACCCAGATGCGGTGCGAGACGCCGATGACGAACGGGTGCAGGCAGATCGCCATGACGCGGCCCGACTCCGCCCCTTCGCGGTACAGCGTGTCGAACTGACGCCGGATCATGGATTCGAATTCCTCATTCGATCGGCCGGCGCGGAATTGCGGCAGATCGTTGATCTCGGTCGAATAGGGCAGGGACACCATCTGCCGGCCGCCCGCCTTCATGAAATAGGGCTGGTCGTCATTGACCCAGTCGCACACGTAATCGAGCCCTTCGTCGGCCAGATAATCGAGCGTGTCCCAGGTTTCCTGGATACCAGATCCGAGCCAGCCCCGAGGTTTTCTGCCTGTAGTTTGTTCTATCCTGGCCAGCGTGTCATGAACCAGTTGCTTGTCGCCTTCCGGCGGCGTCACATGGAAGGGACGCGAATTGCTCTGGTTGTGGCCGAGGAATTCCCAGTTCAAGGCCATCGCGTCTTCCATGATCTGCGGATAGGCGTCGCAGACCTCCGAATTCAGCGTGACGGACGCGCGAATGTTGCGTTGCGACAGAACATCCATGATCCGGAACACACCGACCCGGGCGCCGTAATCGCGGACCGACCAGGCGGACACTTCGGGCACATAGGTGCCCCTCGCGCCCGGTATCGGCTCGTTCAGCGGAAAGAATTCGATATTGGGGATCACCCAGACCGCAACACGCGCGCCGTTGGGCCATTTGAGCTTGGGGCGCCGGTTGATCGGCGTATAGGGGAAGGGTCCGTAGCGGCTCGGTTCCATTACGATACCTCCCTCAGGCCCGCGGTGCCGTAAAGATGCTGTACGATTTCGTCCGCATGCATCACGTCGGCATATTTATGGTGCAAATCGAACAGGCTGACTTTATGCGACAGTTCGTGCCGGTCGAACACGCATTCTTCGGCGATGGTGACGTGAATGCCGTAGGAATAGCCATCGACCACGCTGGCCCGGACGCAGCCGCTGGTGCTTTCACCGCAGACGATCAGGCTGTCGACACCCATCTGGTTCAGTTGCGGGATCAGCGGCGTGCCGGCGAAGGCGCTGGCGCGCTGCTTGTAGACGACCAGATCGCCTTCCTTCGGTGCGAATTCTTCCTTGATTTCCCATACGTCGGGGGCGTGCTGGGCCTTCTGGCGGTTGGTCGCATAAGCATGACCGACGTTGCTTTCGGGCCTTGTCTCCGTCGTTGAATAAATGATCGGAATGCCCACCGCGCGGGCCGCCTTGAACAGCCGTTCAGTAGGCGGGATGGCGTTCCAGGCAAACTCGCCGCAAGCGCTCGGATAGGTGTCGAGCAATTCCTCGACCGGCTTGGGGCCGCCCTGGTAGGCGAGCTTGTAGAGGTCGATGGCCAGCAGCGCCGGTTTCTTTCCCACATACGTCTGGCGCTCATAGTGGCTGTAGATCCTCAGCGCGTTTTCCGAGACAACGTCCTGCCAGCAATGGTCTTCAAAGGCCGATATCATGAATTCTCTCCCCGTTGGATGTTAGGGCAACTCTATAACAGGGCTGAGAGACCAGCAACGGCAAGACAGGCCTTGTGCAAAGTCGTTCGGTGGTATGAAATTGGATCAGGCGTAAATCTATTTTCGTAACTACTCAACCCGGTCAGATCAAGCATTCCCCGGCGATTGCGGATTGAATGGCCTGGAAGG
>JAQBTY010000359.1 GCA_027624735.1 Pseudomonadota bacterium
GAGCCTGCTCCAAATCGAAATTCACGCCTGGATGGGGGATCAAAAACCGTCTTTTAGCCCAAATTCCTACTGTGCAGGGGTTGTTTCGCAAAAACAAATTTTTACCCCCCTCCCTCCCATTTAGGGCTACTGCGTCGCCCGTTGTTTCAGCTGCAAACCAAAGGGGCAGTGCGGCTTGAGGCTCGTGCGTTCGTTGGTCAGCGCGATGGCCAGGGCCTTGTCGGGTGATCGTAGCGCCGCTTCGATCAGGGTCCGGTGGACAATGTCGCGCTGGGCGTGACTGCCGCCGAAGATATGGGCGCGATAGCGGACCGGCATCAGGGTATCCATGGCCTCGCCATAGGCTTCTCTCCCGAAGGCCTCGATGGCCCGAACGATGGGCAGGCCGACCTCGCGCGTCATCATGCCGTTCGTGCCCGCCTGATCCTCCTCGGCCTCGACAATCTTGAGAAGCGCCGCCGCCGCAATCGAGCGGCCGGTTGCGACATAGGCCATCATGGCGTGCATGTCGTTAAAGGCATAGAAGCCGGCCTCGTCCGCTTTTTCATAGGCGGTCGCCAGTTCTTCCCAGCGCGTGCCCACGTCGATACGGCGCAGATGCAGCCGCCATAGAAGCGCCGCCGCGTCCAGCATCATCAGCTGAATGGGCGCCGGTTCGGCACGGACTCCCCGGTCGTAGATTTGCAACGCGCGGACAGGCCGGTCCTGGTCGAGATGGAACAGCGCCGTATGCCACCAGTTGTGGAAGGCGAACGCATTGTCGTCCTGCGCCCAGTGGTGCTCCCGCGCTGCCATGAAGGCGATGGCCTCATCCTGGCGCGCCTGCATTTCCATCACATGGGCAACGGCGTGCTGAGCCCAGCAATCGTCGGGCTCCATCTCGAAGGCACGACGCCCGGTTTCCTCGGCCTCGTCATAGGCGCCGCATTCTTCCAGCCCGAAGGCCTGCATGCCGAGGATGAAACCGTACCCCTTGTCGTCCCGGTTCCAGTGCGGCAGGGCGCGCGCGATACGGCCGCGCAGATTTTCCCGGTCGCCATGATAGAAATCAAGCAGGTGACCCATCTGGAGGGCCAGCAAATCGCGCGGGTACTCGGCGAGCAGGCGGTCGAGCGCCGCCCGCATCCCGTTCCAGTCCCCCCATGCCCAGCGCTTCAACGCCGCCACATGGGCGCGTTCGCGGTCGTTGGCCGCGCCGGAAAGCTCGTCAAGAATCGCCAAAATCGCATTGAGCTCGGAGAGAACGCTGCGCTCCCACAGGGACACATGGATATGGGCGCGGAAAATATGCCCCATGACGAATCCGGGATCGTCGGCTAGCGCCTTGTCGATGATCTCGACCGGGTCGCCGCGATAGCAGTTGAAGGCGTTGAGGGCGGTCTCATAGATTTCCAGGCTGCTCGGTTTCGCCGCCGAAACCGGCGTGCCACGCATATCATCCATCGCCATATCTCCTTGATGGGCAGGGGTGTCCACAGGCTGCCCGGTTGACAACAAGGATATAATTTTTCCGGGTTGAGGCACCAGTCTACTTATGGTCCAGCAAGGGGGGCAGCGGGGTTAAACTTCTTTGTTTCAATCATTTACCAAGTCCGCCCTGTTTACGCAGAGTTTTGCGATCGATAACATCGGGGGCATAACTGTACCTGTGGTACAGTTCTATCGGTTGATAAGGACCGGCACTGTCGATGAGCCGCACGGAATCACGGAAAGGCGCCGAAACGCGGGAACAGCTTCTCGACGCCGCGGAGACAGCGGTGCTCGAGAAGGGCTTCGGCGCGACCTCCATCGAGGAACTGATTTCTGCCGTCGGAATCACCAAAAGCGGGTTCTTCTATCACTTTCCCGACAAGGGGGAACTCGCCAAGGCGCTTCTCAAACGTTACATCGAACGCGAGGACAAGCTTTTCGACGACCTTTTCGGCCGTGCCGACGAGCTGAACGAAGACCCGCTGCATGGGTTCCTCGTCGGGTTGAAGATGCTGTCGGAAACGATGTCGGATCTCCCCTCGGGTCATCCCGGCTGCCTGGTCGCGGCCTATTGCTACCAGGAAAGGCTGTTTGACAGGGAAGTCCGGCAGCTCAATTCGTTCGCGGTGCTGAACTGGCGCAAGCGCTTTCGCGGCCGGCTCGACGCCATCGCGGCGCGGTATCGCCTGCGGATAGACGTCGATCTCGACGACATGGCCGATATGCTGTCGGTGATCGCAGATGGCGGTATCATTTTGGCCAAGGCGGTCGAGGACAAGGATATATTGCCGCGGCAGATCCTCTTATATCGCGATTTCGTCCGCACCGCCTTTATCGGCAATTAGGCCATCCACTCCCCGCAAAAACCGGCTTTTATGGTTAAAAATCCTTAACGCATGGGGTTGTTTTTCGAAACCGCGATTCAGACCCGGTGCCGGGCCCAAACGGAGAGGCCCTATTGGTCAAATCCGGCGAATCGCGCTACAAATCCGCTACGCAATCTGCATAAGGAATTAGATCATGAGACGCGCCTGTATCGTTAGTCCCGTGCGCACCGCTGTTGGCACCTTCGGCGGCGCGCTGCGCAGTGTTCCCGTGGAGGAACTGTCCGCCGTGGTGATCCGCGCCATATTGGACCGCACCGGTCTTGCGCCCGAAAAGATCGAGGAAGTGATTTTCGCGCATGGGTACCCCAGTGGGGAAACCCCCAATCTCGGCCGGTTGGCGGCGCTTCAGGCCGGTTTGCCGCTTGAGACCGCCGGCCTGCAGGTCGATCGTCGCTGCGGCGGCGGGCTGCAATCCATTATCACGGCCGCCATGATGATCCAGACCGGCGCCGCGGATGTGGTGGTTGCCGGCGGTGCGGAAAGCATGAGCAACGTCGAATATTACACCACCGACATGCGCTGGGGCAAAAGGGGCGGGTCGGTCAAGCTGCATGACAGGCTGGAACGCGGCCGCGAACGGTCGCAGCCGGAAGAACGCTTCGGCGTAATCTCGGGCATGATCGAAACCGCCGAAAACCTCGCCAAGGAATACCAGATCCTGCGCGAGGAATCGGATGAATATGCCTTGCGCAGCCAGCAGCGTGCCGCCGCCGCCTGGGAGGCGGGAAAATTCAAGGACGAGGTGGTCCCTGTTACCGTGAAGCAGCGCCGTGGCGACGACATCGTCTTCGAGCGTGACGAAGGGGTCCGCCCGGACGTCACCATGGAAAAGCTCGGGAAACTCCGCGCCATCATGAAGGACGGCACGGTCACCGCCGGTAATGCCAGCCAGCAGAACGACGCCGCCGCTGCCTGCCTGGTGGTTGCCGAGGACAAGCTCGACGAGCTCAAGCTCGACTCCATGGGCTCCCTGGTGGGGTGGGCCGCGGTCGGCTGCCACCCGGCGACCATGGGGATCGGGCCGGTGCCCGCGGTAAAGAAACTCTTCGCCAAGACCGGCCTCACGTTTGACGACATGGATCTGGTGGAGCTCAACGAGGCCTTCGCCTGCCAGGTTCTGTCCGTGCTCAAGGGCTGGGGCTGGAACGATGCCGACCGGCTCAACGTCAACGGCTCCGGCATATCGCTGGGCCATCCGATCGGCGCCACCGGCGTGCGCATCATGGCGTCGATGATGAACGAGCTAAAACGCCGCAAGGGCCGCTATGCGCTGGAGACCATGTGCATCGGCGGCGGCCAGGGCGTCGCGGCGGTGTTCGAAGCGGCGGCTTGATGGCGGCAGTGGGCGGGTCTCAGACCCGCCCCTACGGACCCCATTTGAATTTGTAGGGGCCGGTCTGAGACCGGCCCGTTCTCACGCCGGTTCGGTCTGAAGCTTGACGTCGCTGTGCGGCAGGTATTCGGGGTATTTCTGCCAGCCGGGGATCGTCAGCCATAGCCGCAGCAGGAGCCTGCGCCGCTCGAGCTCCTCGTAATCCTCGTAATCGTCGCGGCCATGCAGGATGTGGCGGTTGTTGAGGATCTGAATATCGCCCGGTTCAAAATCCATCGAGAGGCAGAGATCGTCCCGCGCCGCGGTCTCGTCCAGCATCTCAAGCGCTTCCGCCTCCGGTGGCGTAAACTCAATCAGCCCTTGTTCGACCGTTAGCAGGATCGGGCGCGGCAGATAATTGCAGACGATATCGCCGCCGACATCGGCGAAGACCGGGCAGTAATAATCGGTCAGTTCCGGCTCGCCGGCCAGGCGGCGGTGGTCGCGGCGGCGCTGGCGATAGCCGCGGTAGAGAATTTTCAGCAGATCGGGGCGGGTGCGCAGGATCTCGTTATGGACCGTCATGGCGCTGACGATACGGCTTTCGCCGCCGCACTTGGCCTTGCGAATGCACAGAAGCCCGGCCACATCGATGGGATCCATATGCATCGGCAGCGGCCCGCCGCCATGGTAATAATGGCTCCTGTCGGTGGGATTGACGTCCCGCACTTCGCCGATTGACCTAGCAGCCTGTCGGACTGGCTTGTCGGCACCGAATTCAACCATTGCATGATGCGGTAAGTTTGTA
>JAQBTY010000360.1 GCA_027624735.1 Pseudomonadota bacterium
AGCCGCGATGCTGGTCCGACCCTTCGAGATATAAATCCGCGGGCCATTTCAAATCGTCGCGCGCTTCCAGGACAAAACTATGGGTCGACCCGGAATCGAACCAGACATCGAGAATATCGGTGACCTGTTCGTAATCGTCCGGGTCGTAGTCATTGCCGAGAAACCGGGACGGCGGGCTCGAAAACCAGCAATCATGGCCTTCCTGTTCCACGGCGGCGGCGATGCGATCGATTACCGCCTGGTCACGCAGCGGCTCGCCGGTTTCCTTGTGATAGAACACCGTGATCGGAGAGCCCCAGGCGCGCTGGCGCGACACACACCAATCGGGCCGGTTACTGACCATGCCGTACAGCCGGTTCCTCCCGGCCGGCGGGTAGAAGTCCGTCTGGTCGATGGCCGCGAGCGCCTTTTCACGCAAATTATTGGTGTCCATGGAAATGAACCATTGCGGCGTGGTGCGGTAAATCAGGGGCGCTTTGGAGCGCCAGCTATGGGGATAGGAATGGACCAGCGTCGCTCGGGCGAGAAGATTGCCGGCCTTGGCCAGCGCATCGGCCACCGGCGCGTCGGCCTTGAAGACATGCACCCCGGCGAACAGCGGCACATGGTCGTAAAACACGCCGTTGTCGGCGACCGTTCGTGGCACTTCGAGACCAAACGCCTGGCCTACGACAAAATCCTCCGCGCCATGACCCGGGGCGGTGTGAACCAGCCCGGTACCGTCTTCATCGGTAACGTGATCACCGGGCAGTAACGGCACCTCAAAATTGTCATAACCCTGCTCCGCGAGCGGATGACGACAGAGGGTACCGTCGAGATCGCTGCCCCGCATCGTCGCGAGGATAGCGGCGTCGGACACGCCAATCGCGGCAAGCACGCTATCTTTGAGCATTGCTGCGATCAGAAGCTTATCTCCCGGCTTTGCCATGGCATCGGCATCGGCCGCCTTGATTTCGACCACCACATAATCGACCTCCGCGCCATAGGCGATGGCGCGATTGCCGGGGATGGTCCACGGCGTGGTCGTCCAGATGACCGCCGCCGCGCCGTCCAGCGCTTCGATACCGGATTTGATTACCGGAAACCGAACCCAGATCTGCGTCGACTTATGGTCATGGTATTCAATTTCGGCTTCCGCCAGCGCGGTTTTTTCCACCGGCGACCACATCACCGGTTTTTCGCCTCGAAACAGACCGCCATTCATCAGAAACTTGCCAAGCTCCCGCACGATTTGCGCCTCGGCATCGAAACTCATCGTGGTATAGGGATGCTCCCAATCGCCGATGACGCCGAGACGGCGAAATTCCTCGCCCTGTACCTCGACCCAATTCTGGGCGAAATCACGGCACTCCTTGCGGAATTCGTTGATCGGCACATCATCCTTATTGCGGCCTTCCTTGCGATATTTTTCCTCCATTTGCCACTCGATCGGCAAACCGTGGCAGTCCCAACCCGGAACATAGATTGCATCGCGACCCAGCATCTGCTGTGAACGGTTGATGACGTCCTTGAGAATTTTGTTGAGGGCGTGGCCAATATGGAGATGACCGTTGGCGTAAGGGGGCCCGTCGTGCAGGACGAATTTTTCACGGCCCTTGGCGGCCTCGCGTTGCCGGCGGTAGAGATCGAGCGCCTCCCAGCGGGCCAGGATTCCAGGCTCGCGTTCGGGCAGCGATCCCCGCATGGGGAAGTCCGTCTTGGGAAGAAACACCGTCGATTTGTAATCGGCACTCATCGTCTGCCCTTATCACCAGCGCGGGGAGCGGTCATGGCGAAACCGCATCGTTATCAGTTGAACATGCTTCGAGCACGATGCGCGCCGCGGCGCAATCCTTTTCAATTTGCGCACGGATAGCCTCGATCCCGTCGAATTTCATTTCGGGACGCAGGGAATCGATAAAAGCAACCCGCAGGACTTTGCCATATAGATCACCGTTATAATCGAAAAGGTGAGCCTCGACCGTAATGCCTTCGCCGTCAAAGGTCGGGCGCCGTCCAACATTGACGACACCATCGCGCCAGTCGGTGTTATCGCCTTCGACTATTCCTACGCGCACGGCATAAACACCCAATGCCGGCATCACAAAATCTCCCGGGTCGACATTTGCCGTCGGAAAGCCGATCTGACGGCCGCGCTGATCCCCGGTCTGGACTTCCCCCTCGATTTCCCAGTATCGGCCGAGCAGCTTTGCCGCGTCGCCCGGGCGGCCCTGCTTTAAATGATCGCGGATCACAGTCGAGGAATAGGGAGCGCCTTCCTTACTGGTGACCGCTGCAACAATCGTGACGGAAAACCCATTGGCTTCACCCATCTGTTTCAATAAAGCCACATCCCCTTTGCGGCCCTGACCGAAGACAAAGTCGTAGCCCGTGACGACATGCGATACACCGGCGCCGGCGACAAGGATATCGCTGACGAATTGTTCCGCCGGCATCGCGGCCAGGGTTGCGTCGAAAGGCATTAGAAAAAGGACATCGATATCCAGCGCCGCGAGGTGCCGCGATTTTGCAGGGGCCGGGGTCAGTTCGAACAATTGCCCCTGGGGATTGAAAAATCGCCTCGGATGAGGGGCAAACGTCATCACACCCGACGGAATTCGGGCAGCCTTGGCTTTTTCCCGCGCTTCCCCGATCACCGCCTGGTGTCCGAGATGAATCCCGTCAAAATTGCCAAGTGCCACAACGGCGCCGCGTTGGGCATCGGATATGGTTTCTAATTGCTTAACGATCTGCATTGTGGCGGATGTCGTACCCAGCCGCGCCCCCTGAGTCAAATCCTTCAGCCAAACGCGCGGATAGTGGGCTTCCCGTGGATAGATTCTAACATTTTACCCCACCTTAATCCTTGGGTTGCAAAATGCCGATCAAGGTATCGATATGGTGGGGAAACCGCCTCCGCCTATCGGCCAAAAACCGATTTGATTTAAGGGGCAACCAATGCGTATGCGAGGCCATTGGGCAACGTCACGGCAATCGGGCGCTAAAATTCCTAAAGTGCGGGAGCATGCTCAACTCGCCATGACGGATGGCGCCATCCTGACCGGTTATGTGTTTGTCGGCCCGCCTGCCACCCGATCCGCAAACCGGCGGTAGACGCGTAAAGACACGAGAAGGACGACACCACGTGATTTATCCAGAGACACAATCGGAAGCGTCGAGAATTGCCGAAGCGGCTCTGGTGGAGCTTAAGGCCGAAGGCGTAGCCCCTAATCCCCAGAATTACGCCATCTGGTTCGAATATCTTACCGGGCGAAACCCGTCCTTGATCCGTTATATCGA
Source organism: Pseudomonadota bacterium (assembly GCA_027624735.1). Classification (GTDB taxonomy): domain Bacteria; phylum Pseudomonadota; class Alphaproteobacteria; order MPNO01; family UBA2964; genus JAQBTY01. Next base: position 3,280 of record JAQBTY010000360.1, read on the forward strand.
TAAAGTACGCGAAAAGAAGTTCAAGCTCACTGCTGAACGACACAATGAAATATACTCGAAATTTTTTGCGGGTGGGCTGGATGGAGGCATGCCGGAGGGCTGGTCCGAAAGAATCGAGGCAGCGGCGAGCCAAATCGTTCAGGCCCTGGATTCAGCGGGCGCAGGCACGGAAAAATATGGCGCTGCCCTAACCGCTATTTCGGGCAACCTCAACTCGGTCGAAAGCAAGTCTGAAATTTCCGCTGTGATAGGCACTATTCTGTCCGAAACCAACACAATGAACGGCGAAATTCAGTCGCTCCAAGGCCAGATTGAAGAATCCCAGACGGAAATAAATGAACTACGCACCCAGCTTGCGACAACGCAACGAGACGCTGTCACCGACCGGCTAACCGCCTTGGCAAACCGCCGGGGGTTCGATATGGCACTCGAAGAATTGACGGCAGAAGCGCGGATAGAACAAATACCGCTTTGTCTGGTTATCGCCGATATCGATTTTTTCAAGCAGTTTAACGACAAATATGGTCACCAGACAGGCGATCAGGTGCTCCGGCTGGTGGGACGCACGCTCGATGACGGCACCAAGGGCCGCGACTTCGCGGCACGCTATGGTGGGGAGGAATTTGCCATTATTCTGCCGGATACGCCGCTTGAGGGGGCCGCCATTTTGGCCGAAAATCTCAGAAGGACGCTGGAAAGCCGAAAAGTCGCGCGCAAGGGGTCTTCCGAAGGCTTCGGCGCCATTACCATGTCCTTCGGCGTTACCCAGTACATTGTCGGGGAACCCCTGGAGGCTCTGGTGGCCCGCGCCGACAAACTCTTGTACAAAGCCAAGGAGATGGGCCGGAATAGAATCGTGGCAAACATGCAGGATCCCGACTTGAAAAAGTCCGCCTGATTTCCGCCGGCATCAAGAACCTTGCCGGAGTCGATAGCCGGACGCCATAATCATTTTTATGATCGTCCTGTTTACGGATTTCGGGCCGACCGGGCCCTATACCGGTCAAATGATTGCCGCCCTGCGCAAAATCGCCCCGCATGTCCCGGTGATAGACCTTCTCAGCAATGCACCGGCTTTTGACCCGCAGGCATCGGCATATCTGTTATCGGCCCTTATCCGCGATTTTCCTGATGGTTCGGTCTTCCTTGGCGTCGTTGATCCCGGAGTCGGCGGAGACCGGGCACCTGTC
>JAQBTY010000361.1 GCA_027624735.1 Pseudomonadota bacterium
ATGCGTCCAACGGTCACGCCGGCCCATCCGCGCTCGCGCAGGCAATCTATCGTCGCCGTGACCAGCCGTGCCTCGGCCTCCGCGCTGCGCTCTCGCTGAGTGCGTCGAGGGGTCTGTGCCCTGCTGCAGCCCGTGACGTTCTGATCGATCAAACCCACCGATGCTCCCGACGGCTTGGATATTTACATACATTGTGAATGGTATGCATCATAGGATCGCATCGTCGTCTGTCAAGGGGTCTGATGCCGGAGGGGGCAGAATCCTACGCTAAGGCGGTTTGATCACTTTTTAGGCCATCTGTATTCTCCAGTGAGAAGGATGTGGGCCCATCCAAGTGGTGAGATGTGCGCCAGCAGGTCGGGTGAGCAATCCAAGTTGACGCAACGACGCCCGGCGACTGCCTGACCGAGGTGCTTGGTGTTCCAGTAAATGATAATGGCGGCGAGCAGGTTCAGTCCGGCCATGCGGTAGTGTTGCCCCTCTGCGGTTCGGTCACGAATTTCACCTTGGCGACCGATACGCAGGGCATTCTTGAGGGCGTGATGGGCTTCACCTTTGTTGAGGCCGATCTGGGCACGACGTTGCATGTCGGCGTCAAGTAGCCAGTCGATGATGAACAGCGTCCGTTCGACCCGTCCGATTTCTCGCAAAGCGACCGCAAGTTCGTGTTGCCGTGGATATGCCGCGAACTTTCGCAAAAGTTGGCTTGGCGGCATCGCGCCCGCCACCATGGTGGCCGCACTGCGCAGAATGTCGGGCCAGTTCGAGCTGATGGTAGGTTCCCTGATCTTGCCGCCAATCAAGCCTTTCAGCTCTTTTGGGCAGGATGCTGGATCGAAGAGGTAGAGGCGCTTGGATGGCAAATCCCGGATGCGGGGAATGAACTGGAAGCCGAGAAGAGCGGTGACGGCGAAGACATGGTCGGTGAAGCCGCCGGTATCGGCGTATTGCTCCCTGACCTTCCGTCCGGCGTCCGTCATCAGCAGCCCATCCAGAATGTAGGGCGCTTCGTTCACTGTGGCCGGGATGGTCTGGGTGGCGAAGGGGCCGAACTGGTCGGAGACATGGGTGTAGGCTTTCAATCCGGGTTCATGGCCATACTTGGCGTTGATCAGATTCATCGCCTCGCCCTGGCGCGTAGTGGGGAAAAACTGGCCATCGCTTGATGCAGTCTGACCGGCCCCCCAGAACCGTGCCATTGGCAGAGAGGACTGCCCCTCGATGATCATGGCCAGGGCGCGGGCCATCGCCTCGCTTTCGACATGCCATCGCGACAGGCGCGACAGTTGGAAATAGTCGTGGGTGTTGGTGGCCCCGGCCATTTTGCTGAGGCCGAGGTTCAGCCCTTCAGCAAGCAATACAGTCAGCATGCCGACCCTGTCCTTGCATGGGACGCCCGTGCGCAGATGGGTGAAGGCCTCGGTAAAACCGATCTCGTCATCCACTTCGAGCAGCAGGTCGGTGATCCTGATCTCCGGCAGGCGGCCGTAAAGATCGAGCACCATGGCATCGGCCTCTTCGGGAACCGCTGCGGTCAAACGGTCGATCTTGAGCACGCCCTCTTCGATGGAGCCTCCCGGAATGGCACCCGCCTTGGCGGCACAGGCCAGCCGCTGCAGACCATCGGTCAAGCGAGATTTTCGATCTGCCAGCCAGGTTTCCGGTTCAAACGGCATGGCCAGTCTTGGCGTGGCGCGAGCAACTTCGGCAGGTACCAACGCGTCCTTGAGATCGCCATACCGGCGGGAATGTGCGAGCCAGATGTCGCCAGCCCTGAATGCATCGCGCAGGTGGCATAGGACTGCGACCTCCCAAAACCGGTTCCCATCGTCGTTATTCAGATGTCGATGCCATTTTGAGGCGCGGCGCAGAAAGGCCAGTGGCCGGATGACCTTTGTTTCCGCACTCGCGATGATCCCGACGGCGGTCAGCAACGGTTCGGCCACCGCTGCGGCTTGAATATCGAGCGCCCGCAGCATGCGCGGCGCATAGCGCCGAAAGCGGTGATATCCGTGAACAACATGTGCCAGCGGATCAGCTGCCAATGTGTCGGTGAGTTGGGCGGCGGTGGCGACAAGCCCTTTGAGAGACGACCAGCCGCCAGCGTTTTGAACGGCCTCTATCAGGGGCGCCTGATCTTCATACGCCTCCAGCAGCGCTGATCCGAGGTTCGAGAAGGCCTGCAGCGTGTCCTTCAATACAGCCTTTGCGTCGTTCGCGCTGGCATCACATGCGCGTTTCGCCTCGCGCCATGTCTTTCCCACAATACGGTCATGGGTCTCGACCACCGCATCGGCAATGGCGCTGCGCCATTCCAAAGCGCAGACCGCGAGGATGGCAAGGCGGCGATCGCCTGAAATATCTCGCAGATCACCGGCAAAATACCGTTCCCCTTGCCGTCGGAGGCGGGCAACGCGGTAGGGTGGCACATCGGACAGAATGCTCCGGTCGAGCGCCAAAGCCTGCAGGAATTCCAGCCGGTCGAGCAGCCGGTTCATATCGGCCGAGTTCTGTCCCACCTCAAACTGGCGCAGCCAAACAAAGCGGCTGGTGGGTCCACCAGCATCTTCGGTCAGCAGGGCATCGAGCCAATTGCGCGAGGCATTCTCCAGACGATCGGCAATCCTGGCCTCGATCCGCCGTTCCGCGGCTACAAGCGCATCCGCGCAAAGCCGCTCGATAACCGTGATCCCGGGCAGAATCGTCTGGGTCGCCCGGCACTGTTCCACAAAGCGCCGTGCCAGATCCTCGTTCGAGCGGGCCGTTTCGGCTTCGCCCTCCAGCCAAGTCTTGAGATCACGCGACCCTCGGCCAGTGAACATCTTGTACCCGTAAAGGTCACGCAGGGCGGCCAAGTGCTCGTGACGGGTTTCTTCGCGGCTCGCATATCCGGCCAGATCGTCTGGCCTCAGCCCAAGCTGCGCCGCCAGAAAGCGCGTGACCTCCAAGGGAATGACCTCACCTGGTGCCAGCAACCGACCGGGGTATCGCAAAGCGCAAAGTTGCAGTGCGAAGCCGAAACGATTGTGGCGACGACGGCGGGCACGGATAATTTCCAGGTCGTCGTCCGCCAAGATGTAGTGGCGCAGCATCGAAGCTTCGTCAGTGGGCAGGTCCAAAAGGTCCGTACGTTGGCGGTCGGTCAAAATACTGCGTCGGGGCATATCGGCCTTTCAGAAAACAGGGCAATGGGCGTCCGTAAGGGGGACGATCAGCGGACAGTTTCGGGCACACCCGGAAATCGCATAAAAGCGTCTCGTTGACCGTCTCATATAAATGGTACGGAAGGATTTGCAGAAGCGGGGCCTTATTCGTACACTCACACCATGACAGCCACGAAAATCGGATACGCCCGCTGCTCGACGGACAAACAGGACCTATCTGCCCAACGTCAGGCCCTGTCTGATCTGGGCGTGTCGGAGGATCGCATCTACACGGACCACGGCTTGACCGGTACCAACCGTGATCGTCCTGGCCTCGATCAAGCCATCGCTGCCGTGCGTGAAGGAGATACATTGGTCGTGCCTAAGCTCGACCGTCTCGCCCGGTCAGTTCCCGATGCCCGTGCGATTGCCGAACAGCTCGAAGCAAAAGGCGTGAAGCTGGCCCTGGGGGCCTCGGTCTATGATCCAACCGACCCGATGGGAAAGATGTTCTTCAACATCCTGGCCACATTCGCCGAGTTTGAATCCGACCTGATCCGCATGCGCACCCGCGAAGGCATGGCCATCGCCCGCGCCAAAGGAAAACTGCGCGGCAAACAGCCTAAACTGTCTGAGAAACAACAAAAAGAGCTCGGGCGCATGCATGCAACCGGCGAGTATTCCATCAGCGATCTGGCTGAGCTGTTCGCGGTCTCCAGGCCAACAATCTACAGAACCTTGCAGCGCGGAGGGATCAAAATCGGCCCTTAGCGTAGGATTCTGCCCCCTCCGGCATCAGACCCCTGTCAAATCGAAACCGGATGTGTTCCGACATCCCGTGTCCTTCAAGGCCGTTTTTCCGGGCCCCCGCAAGCATTGGGTTGGTCCTCGACGCCGACGACCGGCAGCGTCGCATCGACAAAGTCATGTCGGGTGTTTGGCATCGAACGGCCAACGAAACGATTACCCGTCCCCACCGCGCTCAACATTGCCGAGCGCGGCCTCAAAGGCTAATGTGGCGCCGGAAACTGGGTTTCATCCGGGCAATGTTTGATCCTATATATCGCGCTTGCAAACGCGGATATGACGGAACGGCTTGGCGCAGCCACGGCATCGGCGGTGCAAGTATGCCGGGCCCGCCACACAGGAGAGGGGAGACAACCAATGTTCATCCGCATGGCGCACTTGTTCTACAAGCCCGAATGCAGGGATAATGCGGCCAGACTGTTCGAGGAGGGGGTGCTGCCGATCCTTGGCCGCCAGAACGGCGCCGTCGCGGCACAACTGGTCGGCGACCCGAGTGGCAATGAGCGGATCGCCATCACC
>JAQBTY010000362.1 GCA_027624735.1 Pseudomonadota bacterium
CTCCCCTGGCCCCTCCCCCCTGAAGGGCGGAGGGGGACGCTGTGGCATGGTATCGCCTAAGACTCCCTCTCCGCCCCATTGGGGGGGAGAGGGTTGGGGTGAGGTGGGGGCTTGCGGCGCGCCAAGCGGCGCAAGGCTGGCTCAACTTAAACGCATAACGTGCCAGCGTGAGTGACGACGTAGAAGGCGGCCGCGTTGTTTTCGCCAGGCCGCGGCGTAATCTGGCGGATGAGGAAGAAACCAGGCTGATCAGCGTCGGCGTGGATATCGGATCTTCCACCACCCATCTGGTGTTCTCGCGCCTGTTAATGGAACGGCGCGATGGACGTTACATCGTTGCCGAACGCGACATAATATTTGAATCCGATATTTTTCTGACGCCCTATGGCGATGCCCATAGCATCGATTCCGCCGCGTTGGGCGCCTTTATCGCCGAGCAATATGGCTTTGCCCAGCTAACCCCCGACAAGATCGATACCGGCGCGCTGATCCTCACCGGCGTCGCCGTGCGCCGCAAGAACGCCCGCGCGATCGGCGACCTGTTTTCGCTGGAGACCGGGAAGTTCGTCTCCGTTTCGGCGGGCGATCATCTCGAGGCGGCGATGGCGGCGCATGGGTCGGGCGCCGTGCTCAATTCCGGCCAGGCTAAAGTCACCGTGATGAATGTGGATATCGGCGGCGGCACCACCAAGATCGCCATCTGCGATCGGGGAGCAATCGTCGATCTGACGGCTGTCGATATTGGCGCGCGGCTCATTGCGCTCGATGCGGACGGCAGGATTGTCCGCATCGAGGAAGCCGGCAAGGTTTTCGCGGCCGCGTGCGGGGTGGCGCTCGCGATCGGAGAGCAACCGCCGCCTGGCGCATTGGAAGCGATGGCGGAAAGAATGGCCGACCGGCTGGCGGAAATCATCACGCGCGGGCCTCTGTCGGCGGAAACCGAGGCGCTGCTGCGCCTGCCGGCCATGGGCTGGCATGGTCCGATCGACGCCGTCACCTTTTCAGGTGGCGTGTCGGAATATGTGTACGGCTATGAAAAACAGCAATTCGGCGATCTCGGCCCGCCTCTCGCGCGTGCGGTCCGCGCCCGGGTCGAGACTGCCGGCCTGCGGATCATGGAATCGGTGGAGAATATCCGCGCCACCGTCGTGGGGGCGTCGCAATACACCATCCAGCTATCCGGCACGACGATTTTCGTGTCTCCTGACGATATCCTGCCGTTGCGCAATGTACCGGTTATAGCGCCGGGTTTCGCGCTCGATGGCGATCCGCTGGATGAGACTGCGATTGCCGCAGCGATTGAAGAGGCTCTGCGCCGTCTCGATCTGTCGCGGGGCGAGCAGCCGGTCGCGGTCTGTTTCGACTGGCTTGGCTCCGCCAGTTACCAGCGCACCCACGCCTTCCTGAAGGGCGTCACACAGGGCCTCGCCGCCCTTCTCGAAGGCGGCCATCCGCTGGTGCTGGTGTGCCACGGAGATATCGGCCGGGTGTTCGGCATTCACGCCGCGGAGGAACTCAAAATCGATGCGCCCATCGTCTCGGTCGACGGCATCGCGCTCAACGAGTTCGATTTTATCGATATCGGCGCCATCCTGCCCGGCTCCGGCGCGGTCCCGGTAGTGATCAAGTCGCTGCTGTTTCCCGGCAGCGGGCCGGTCTGAGACCGGCCCGTGCCAGAGCTAGAGAACACGGTCACCCTTCTACCCCCGCCCGACCAGCGGCATATTGGTTGCCATGATGGTCATGAACGGCACGTTGGCCGAGAGCGGCAAATTGGCCATGTAAAGCACCGCGTCCGCCACATGGCGCACATCCATGCGCGGCTCGGCCCTGAGGGTGCCGTCGGCCTGCAGGATGCCGGCGGCCATGGTCTCGGTCATGTCGGTTGCGGCATTGCCGATATCGATCTGGCTGCAGGCGATATCATAGGCGCGGCCATCCAGCGCGATGGATTTCGTCAGCCCGGTGATGGCGTGCTTGGTAGTCGTATAAGGCGCCGAATGCGGGCGCGGCGACTGCGCCGAGATGGAGCCGTTATTGATGATCCGCCCGCCGCGCGGAGCTTGCGCCTTCATGATCCGGAAGGCTGCCTGCGCACACAGGAACGTGCCGGTCACATTGACGGCGACGGTCTCCTGCCACTGCTCGACGGTCAGATCTTCCAGCGGGATGGATGGCGGCCAGATTCCGGCATTGTTGAACAGGACATCGAGCCGGCCGAACTGTTGAAGGGTGGTATTAAACAGCGCCGCCACCGATGCCGGATCGCCGATGTCGGCGGGATAGACCAGCATCCGCCCGCCATCAGAAGCGGCCGCGGTCGCGGTTTCCTCCAGCGGTTCTGCACGTCTGCCGGCGAGCACCACATCATAACCATTCGCCTGAAACGCCAGCGCCACGGCCCGCCCGATGCCGCTGCCGGCGCCGGTGACCAGGGCGATTTTTCCTTTGGCGGCCATGGGTGTTCCTCTATTCCAGAATGGGTATAATGCTGGTCGGAATAGCGCCGGACTTTCAGCAAATCCCTGTGTTTTTGCCGGTGATTACGAGCCGTCCGCTGGAATATGCCAATGGGTGTATCTCAGCTCGTCGATATCGAGGGTAATGCCGTGTCCGCGCGCGGGTCCGCGCGGCAGGTCAGCCGCGCCGTCATAGCCGCTGTCACAGAACAACTCGATGACATTGCCCGAGGGATCGCGGAAAAACATCAGCGTCTCGATCCCCTTGCGGGTCCAGAAATTTGACGTCGGCACGCCGCAGGCTGTCAGCCAGTCTTTCATCCGCACCAGCGCGTCGGGTCCGATATTGAAGGCGATATGCGGATATTCCGCATTCTCCGTCATGAAGGTCGTTCCCGACGATCCGATCCCGATCCGGGTCCCGGCGATCTTGAACAGGGCGAACTGGTCCTCCTTGACCACCAGTTCACCGCCCAGAACAGAGCCATAAAATCGGATGCTTTCCGCGACGTCGTGCGAGGGCATGCTGGCATGATCGAAGGAAGTAAGCTTCGGCGGGCCGGTCACTTTGGACGCTCCGCCCGAATTCCGGTCCCGATATTTCATCGCTTTCCCCACCTCCTTCGATCAATGTTCCCATCCAACAATACAAGCTACAATGAAGGCGCGATAGCAATTGTACAGCACACGGGCTTTGCCTTCAGTGCAGGACCAGGGTCCGGGATCGCGGGAATATCAGCCCCGATGTTCTGCCGCACCGGAATCCGCTCATCAAGGGAAGGCAACAGTCAAACGTCTGTAGCTGAGGCATAAGCGGAAGCCGTTTGAGGTGATTGTATCTTCCGGGTCTTGCCAAGACCGGAAGTCGGTCGCAACGCTGACACGATTGACTCCGCGGCGGAGATAGGAGATGGCTTCGCCGTCATGTATTCGGTGAAAGAAATTTTCTACACGCTTCAAGGCGAAGGCGCGCGCTCAGGCCGCGCAGCGGTGTTCTGCCGCTTCGCCGGCTGCAACCTGTGGAGCGGCCGCGAAGAAGATCGGGCGACCGCCGTCTGCCGCTTCTGCGACACAGATTTCGTCGGCGCGGGCGGTCTCGGCGGCGGGCAGTTCGAGAACGCGGACGCCTTGGCACGGGAAATCGCCGGCCACTGGCCGGACGATGCGCGCGGCAAGCCTTATGTCGTCTGTACCGGCGGCGAGCCGCTCCTGCAGTTGGATCAAACTTTTGTCGACGCGCTGCACGGGCGCGGCTTCGAAATCGCCATCGAGACCAACGGCACCTTGGACCCGCCGCCCGGCATCGACTGGATCTGCGTCAGCCCGAAAGCCGGCGCCGAGTTCGTGCTGCGCCGGGGCAACGAGTTGAAGCTGGTCTTCCCGCAGGAGGGTATTGACCCCTCGGCGTTGCTGGCACTCGACTTCGAGCATTTCTTCCTGCAGCCGATGGACGGCCAGGAGACCGACGCGAATACCGCGCGCGCCTGTGACTACTGCCTCGCCCACCCGCAATGGCGGCTGAGCCTGCAGACGCACAAATTCATAGGAATCCGCTGATGACCCACCGCGTGACCATCACCAAGAGCTTCGTCTTCAGCGCCGCGCATTATTTTTCGACCATGCCGGAGGGCCACCGCTATCGACGCATTCACGGGCACTCCTTTGGTGTCGAACTGGCGCTCACAGGCGAGCCCGATCCCGAACACGGCTGGCTGCAGGATTTCGACGAGTTCGCCGCTGCGGTCGACGCGGTGCGGGAGACGCTAGATCACACCTGCCTCAACGACATCGCCGGGCTCGAACAACCGAGCCTCGAGAACCTCTCGATCTGGATCTGGCAGCAACTCAAAGAGCCGCTGCCGGCCCTGTCGCGCGTCACCGTGCGCCGTGATGCCAGCGGCGAGGGCTGCACCTATGAGGGGCCGGACGGTGCCTAACAGCCCGTTGAAAAAGTCGCCGGTGACCGGGATTTACCCCACGGGGAAACATAACGCGGCGAA
>JAQBTY010000363.1 GCA_027624735.1 Pseudomonadota bacterium
AACGAACGCGATCACATCCCAAATCCGACTGGCCGCTTTGCGTCGGAATCGGTGGCCGGATTAAATCGGAATCGGTGGCCGCTTTGGATTGGAAACAGTGGCCGCTTTGCGTCGGAATGCGCACGCGTACATCAGCTATCCGATGGGTGAACCCGATACAAAATTGGTTGAAGCGGCTATCGACGTTGCCCGCGCTATGGAAGAACTTTCTGAATTAATAGATGTCGATGTCGTCGAGGCAGCCAAGGATCTTGCCGATGCCGCTGAGCGGCCTCTCAACGTTGATCCAGAAGACCGAACATCGACAATCGTGCAGACCGGGTTGTTGCGCAGTGTTGACAATATATTGTCGGGTCTGATGACGCCGTTGGTTGCTTTCGCACGAGACATGGGAATTGGTGCGAGAAAAGGTGCGGTGGATGGAAGTGAGGAATTCACAAAAAAAGCGACGCAAGTTGTTGGTTGGAGTGCCTTGGCTTCCATCACCGCTCTGGCGAGTGGTTATCCGAGTCTTTTTGCCTGGCTTACCCCAGTAATTGCCTTGCTCAAAAACAAGCTTGGTATGTGAAAGCACCCTTTCCAACCCAAACTCCCCTGTCATCCCGGACTTGAGCCGGGATCCAGTCATCGGCAGCCCATGGGGTCCCGGCTCGCGCTTCGCTTGGCCGGGATGACAAGAGAGTTTTAGAGCTAACAGTTGCACCACTTCAATATAGCGGGACGCCGGCGATGGTGAATTCGCCGGCATCGGATTGTTGCCCGGTTTCCTCGCTGATGTTTTGCACCATCTCTTCGCCGGTCAGGCTGATGGTATTGACGTTAGGGGCTAGCGAGGCGGTAATTGTCTCAACCACTTCTGATGTCAGTGGGGCGGCGGTTGCGACGACCTGCGGCGTAGGGCCGGTGCGATCGAACACCATTGGCGACAGGCCAATTCCGGCGACCATGCCAAGCACGCCGGCCATGGCGACGGCGCCCTGCCAGGCGCGCGGCGTCCGGGGCCGGAGGAAATCCGCGAGCCGGGCGAAAAGCCCGTTGGATCTGGCCTTGATGGATCTGGCCTCGATTATTGGAAAAGCCATCGAGCGGACACGGCTTGTGAGGGCCGCGGAAACTTCCGGCTCGGGAATGTTGTCGAGCAACGCATCGAGCGCGGCGGCTTCTTCCACCAGCCTGCGCGCCTCGGACGATGTTTCGATCAAGGCGGTGGCGGCGGTGCGTTCTTCCTCGGGCCAGCAATGGGGCGCCGCGCCATAGGCATCGAGCAGGGCTTTGAGCCGGCTGATGGTGACGAGTTTTTCGGTGTTGGGCATGGTCAGTCTCTCTCAAATTCGGGCAAAAGATCGGGGGCGAAGGCGGCCAGGGATTGGCGCAGGGCCCGGCGGCCGCGGGCCAGCAGGGATTCGAGCGCGTCGACCGTAATGTGGAGCGCGTCGGCGGCTTCGGTACCGGAAAAGCCTTCATAATGGACCAGCACGATGGCGGTCTGCTGGCGTTCCGGCAGGGCGGCGATGGCGCCCCGGACAATGCGCTCCAGATCGATCCGTGCATCGGTCTGTTCGGTGCCGATGGGGTCGGGCAACATGTCGGCCGTGTCGATGGGTTCGAATTTGCGTGATCGCTTGATGTCGATGCACAGATTGAGCGCGACTCGGAACAGCCAGGTGCGCAGGGTCGCGCCGCCGTTTTCCCAGTCGGGCGCTTTGCGCATCAGCCGCACAAAGGTTTCCTGGGCGACATCTTCGGCGCGGGCGGCATCGCGCAGCACGTAGGAGGCGTAGCGGGTGACCGGCGGCAGGTGACGGCCGACGAGTTCGGTCCAGGCGTTGCGGTCATTGCCCTTACCGCCCTTACCGCCCTTCCCGATACGGGCGAGAAGGGAGTCGTCTGACTCCCTTCCGCCGTTCGGGTCTTGGCGCGTCTCCGGGGAGGTCCGCCGCAACGATGTGCCAATTGTCGGCATAAGCGGTCCGACTACTTAGCGGCGCCCGCCGCGGGGGCCACCTGGTCCACCGCTTTCGGGGAGTTCATCCGCTTCAAGGATGCCGTTGCCATTTTTGTCATAGCGTTTGAACCAGCGTTTCGACGGCGCCTGGATCTCGGCGACCGACAGCTTGCCGTCGCCGTTGCTATCGAGGAGATCGAACAGCGTCGTGGTGCGGAAAATCTGCAGCGATCTGCCGCGCCGCCTGATTTCATCGACCGACATGCTCTTGTCGCCATTCACATCGAGGGCGGTAAACATGCGCGCCTGATCGTCGTTGATCTCGGCCAGGGTAATCTTGCCGTCGCCGTTGGTGTCATAAAGCCGTGTCATTTGCTCGGCGCGGCGTGCCTGATGGTAGCCCCCCCGTTCGCCGTGCATTTGCGGTTCTCCCATGTGGGGTCCGCGCGCGCCCGGACCACCGGGTCCACCGGGGGCCTGGGCCGAAACGGCCGAAGCAAAGGAAATCAGGGTCAGGGAGAGAAGGGCCGTCGCGATGGAAGGGATTGATTTAGGGGAGGGAAGGGCTTTCATTAGGATCGCTCCAGGTTGGTGTTTCTCTGAATATAGGGTGCGTTCGTGCACGTCGCTATTCCCATACACGGCAGGGGGATCGATTTTCCGTCGCACCGGATGTGCCGCGGCATAGGCTCGGAAAAGCTGAGTAATTTGATGGCGGTGGTTGCAAGCCGGGCCGCGATAATTCAAGCTCCGCCAGCCGCGGTATCAAGAGGGATGGGAATGGCCTTAAAAAAGCGTAAAACAGACTGGCACTGGTCGCAGGACGTGCATCGCCACTTTCGCGATATCGGGATTCGCCAGGTGGCCTATGTGCCCGATAGCGGCACGGCACGGCTGATCGAGCTGTGCAATGGCGATCGCACCATGCGCTCGGTGGTGCTGACCACCGAAGAAGAAGGCGTCGCCCAGATGGCCGGCGCCTGGCTCGGCGGGCAGCGCGGTGTGTTCCTGACTCAGTCGGGCGGCGTCGGCAATTGCATCAACATGCTCAGCATTATCTCCGAATGCCGCATTCCGCTGCTCGCCATCGTCTCCATGCGGGGTCAGTGGGGTGAAACCATCCCGTGGCAAGTGCCCATGGGGCAGGGGACCGAGGCCGCGCTCGAAGCCGGCGGCGTGCTGGTGCAGCATGTGGATCAGGCGGAACAGGTGCCGGCGACGGTCGAAGCCGCGGCGAAGCTCGCCTTCGACGCCAACCGCGCCGTCGCGGTGATCGTCTCGCAACGCATCTCCGGCAATGGGGGGCAGGGCTGATGGCAATCCAAAAAACGAAGAATACAGCCACCCTCGAACGCCGTTCCGTGGTGCATCGCATCCTGAAGGACAGGGGCGACGCTGCCGTGGTCACCGGGATCGGCAATGCGTCCCACGATGTCGCCTCGGCCGGTGACGATGACCGCAACATGTATCTGTTCGGCATCATGGGCGGCGCGGCCATGGTTGCCTTCGGCATCGCGGTGGCCCAGCCGGATCGCCGTGTCGTGGTGATCACCGGCGATGGCGAGCTGTTGGCGGGGATCGGCAGTCTCGCCACCATCGGGGTGGAGAAGCCCGAAAACCTCTCCATCGTGGTGATCGACAACCAGGCCTATGGCGCGACCGGCAATCAGCATACCCACACCGCGCGGGGCGTCGATCTGGTGGGCATCGCGGCGGCCTCGGGCTTCGACCGCACCGCCCTGATCACCGATAAGAAGGGGCTCGAAGCGGCGATCGACGATATCTACAACAAGCCCGGCCCCTATTTGGCGGTGGTCAAGGTGGTGACCAAGACGGGCCCCCGGGTCACCGTGCCCAATGACGGCACCCGCATTTCGCGCCGCTTCAGAAAAGCGGTCGCCGGAGAAGACGCGTAGATTATGGCCAAAACAGCAACCATAAAGCCCAAAAAGAAAACCGGCCCCGATGCAAGGTGGCCGGCCGATGTGTTCCGGGTGCTCAAGGACGCTGATGTCAAGCAGGTCGCCTATGTGCCCGATGCAGGCCACACCGAGCTGATCAATCTGTGCATCGCCGATAACGCCGTGCGGTCGGTGCCGCTGACCGCCGAACAGGAAGGGGTCGCCGTTCTGACCGGCGCCTGGCTCGGCGGTGAGGCCGGTGCGCTGCTGATGCAGTCGAGCGGTGTCGGCAACATCATCAACATGCTGGGCATGGCCAATGAATGCCGCATTCCGCTTTTGATGCTGGTCACCATGCGCGGCGATTGGGGTGAATTCAACCCGTGGCAGGTGCCCATGGGACAGGCGACGGAAAAGGCGCTGGTGGCGGCGGGCGTGATCGTTCACCGGGTCGATGATCCGGACCGGATCGCCGAAACCGTCGAATCCGCGGCCAAGCTCGCCTTCGATGCCGGGCGCATGGTCGCCGTGCTCATCGGCCAGCGCGTCGTCGGCTTTAAGAGTTGGACCAAGTGATGGCAATTATAATTCGGACAGAGT
>JAQBTY010000364.1 GCA_027624735.1 Pseudomonadota bacterium
GATCCGCGCCACGCTTGACGGAAACTCCATATTTATGACAGCGTAGCTCTACCGGGGTGAGCAATTACGCGGTTTCTATCTATTTTCAAATATTTGCCTTAACGCAACTGGTGTCGTTTCTCTGGCTGGGTCTGATAAACACCGAACGGGCGTTTGAAAGCCTGCTGGCCTGTATTCCCATCGCGATTTTCCTGCCCTTTGCGGTCTGGTTGTCGCGCTTTTTCACGGATAAGGCGTTTAACGTCCTGATCGTCGTTCTCCTGATTGTGATTGAAGGGCGATTGATTTGGCGTTTAATTGCCTGACATAATGACGTCGGAGACACTTGAGTCGGCAGGACGGCGAACGTATACTCCGCGCGCGAGAAAATTGATCTGACATAACCTCGTCCCTTTCTTCGGTAGAAAGTGCACCAGACCCTCCTTTCCGCGATGTCTGGCGATGCTCACCGGCTTATTCTTGCGGGAGGGATGCAGTGCGGATTTGCAAGAAAGGATCTGGATCGTTGTCTGGTTCAAATGGTGCCGATAGTATAAATACAATGGGAATAGACCTGCCGGACGCGGAATTTTCCGTGCGGGAGGTGTTTGGCTTGGATTCCGACATGGTGGTGAAGGGATTCAGTGTGCGAACGGAATATGTTCCCGCATTGGACGAAGCGTATTGCTTCGATCACGACACGACGATAGCGATCCTGGCGGCTTTCGCCCATAGCCGTAAGCTGATGATCCAGGGTTATCATGGCACCGGTAAATCAACGCATATCGAACAGGTTGCCGCGCGTCTGAATTACCCGTGTATCCGGGTCAATCTTGACAGCCATATCAGCCGTATCGATTTGATCGGCAAAGACGCGATCGTGCTGAAAGACGGTAAACAGGTTACTGAATTTCGCGAGGGCATCTTGCCCTGGGCTATTCAGCATCCCGTGGCGCTGGTATTTGACGAATATGATGCCGGCCGGCCCGACGTCATGTTCGTTATCCAGCGCATTCTCGAAGCCGACGGAAAAATGACGCTGCTCGACCAGAACAGGGTCATCCACACCCATCCCGGTTTCCGGCTGTTTTCAACCGCCAATACCGTCGGATTGGGTGACACCACCGGTCTGTACCACGGCACCCAGCAGATCAATCAGGCGCAGATGGACCGCTGGAATATGGTGGCCACGTTGAATTACCTGCCCCATGCCAAGGAAGTCGAAATTGTGCTGGCCAAGGCGCCGTCCCATAACACCGACGCGGGAAAGAAGATTGTCTCGTCAATGGTCCGTGTTGCCGATTTGACCCGCTCGGGTTTCATGGCCGGTGATATTTCAACCGTCATGTCGCCCCGTACCGTGATTACCTGGGCGGAAAACGCCGAAATATTCGGTGATATCGGTCTGGCGTATCGTATGACGTTTATCAATAAATGCGATGAGCTGGAACGGTCGACGGTGGCCGAATATTATCAGCGCTGTTTCGGTGATGAACTTCCGGAATACTCCAAAGTGGCGTCGCAGTAACAGTAGGTGTTGCTAGGTTAGGTCAATGGCATCTGAAGAAAACCCAGTTGAAGAGTTCCGCCGTGTAACAGCGGCAACCATGCGCGCCATCTCGGAGCGTGAGGATCTTCAGCTTACCTTCGGGTCGGAAGCCCGGCTTGTCGGGAATAACGCCCGGCTGCCGGCGCCGCCGAAGGATATGGCTGAAAAAGACATTGCTCATCTTCGGGGTGCTGCCGATGCCATGGCGCTCAAGCTCAAGTTCCATGACGAAGCGCTTCACCGATCGCGGGCGCCGGCGGCGCCCGATGCGCGGGCGGTGTTCGAGACGCTGGAGCAGGTTCGGGTCGAGGCGCTGGGGGCGCAGCAATATAAAGGGGTAGCGGGAAATCTGCGCGCCGCGTTCCAGGAGCGTTGCAAGCAGGCTGGCTATGCACGGGTTGGCGACCGTGAAGAAGTCAGTATCGCCGATGTTGTCGGCATGCTGAGCCGCGAAAAGCTGTTGGGTGAGGAGTTGCCGGTGTCGGCGGAGAACGCGCTGGGCTATTGGCGTGAATGGCTGCAACACCGGATCGGCCCCGATTTCGATCAGCTGGCGACCCTGATCGACGATCAGGAGGCGTTTGCCAAGGCACTGGACCATGTTCTGGTTCACCTTGATCTTCTCGACCTCGAAAACGACGAGGAGGGCGACGAAGAAATAAGCGAGGAAACACCCGAGGAGCAGGATTCAGATGAATCCGATGACGAAGGGGAAACCTCTGAAACCTCCGAATCCATGGAAGGCGACGAAGACGAATCCGAGCAGGATGAAGAAGACGGTCCTGAGCAGATGGATGACGACGCCATGGCCGGTGAGGACGAAGAGGATCTGCCGGATTCCGAGAAGCGCCGTCGGGCCCAAGCCGGTGAATCGTCCCAGGTCAAGTACAAGGCCTTCACGCAGGAGTTCGACGAAGAAATCGATGCGATGGAATTGTGCGAGCCGGAAGAACTGGCGCGTTTGCGCCAGCATCTCGATCAACAGCTTGCCCATTTGCAGGGCGTCATTGGCCGCTTGGCCAACCGGCTGCAGCGCCGTCTCATGGCCAAGCAATCCCGGTCGTGGGAGTTCGATCTGGATGAGGGAATTCTCGATGCGGCGCGGTTGACCCGGGTGGTGACCAATCCGCTCTATCCGCTTTCCTTTAAGATGGAGCATGAGACGGAGTTCCGTGACACCGTTGTTTCTCTGCTGATCGATAATTCTGGCTCCATGCGTGGCCGGCCCATCGCCGTGGCTGCCATGAGCGCTGACATCCTGGCGCGAACGCTGGAGCGTTGCGGCGTTAAGGTGGAAATCCTGGGCTTTACGACACGTGCCTGGAAAGGCGGGCAGGCGCGGGAGAAATGGCTTGCCGAGGGCAAACCCGCGGGGCCGGGGCGCCTGAACGATCTGCGGCATATCATCTATAAAAGCGCCGATGCGCCCTATCGCCGGGCGCGCAAAAGTCTGGGCTTGATGCTTCGCGAAGGGCTGCTGAAGGAAAATATCGACGGCGAAGCGCTGTTGTGGGCGCATAGTCGGTTGCTTGGACGTCCGGAGCAGAGAAGAATCCTCATGGTCATTTCAGATGGGGCGCCGGTCGATGATTCCTCGCTTTCGGTCAATCCCGGCAATTATCTGGAAAATCATTTGCGGTCGATGATCGAATACATCGAGACCCGTTCACCGATAGAAATTGCAGCCATCGGAATCGGGCATGACGTCACCCGTTATTATCGCCGCGCCGTAACCATCATGGATGCGGAGCAGCTTGGCGGCACCATGATGGATAGCTTGACGGCTTTATTCGATGAGAAGGCCGACACCAAGAAAAAACCACCGCGTCGCGGCCGCCGTCGAGCAGCCTGACATCTTCATGACGGTCAGATCGGATACGGCTTAGCCAAATGCCCGCCGTGCAAGCTGTTCGGCGGATCGGCCCAACGTATCCCATTTTGAAGATGCGAAGGGCGCTGGCTGGAGGCGTTCGGCTGTTTTTTGAAGCCCGGTGAATCCAGTAACCTCGAACCTGTCTCTATTCGTCGCGAGATAATGGCAAAGCTTTCTGAAGCGTCGGACAACGAGGGGATCCGGCCTGTCCTTTCGCTGGTTTAGAAGTTCGAAATTGTGAGAGACAATGACAACGGACTCCCATCTCAAATCCGCGGCGGTTGTCAGGATTCTTGTAAACTCACTAAATGAACACGCGTTGAGTTGAAACTGCCGCAGGCTATTGCCTCCCCGATCGCGATAGACAGTCACCGGATATTCGGTGACGCCATTGAACCGCTTCGGCTGCGTCAGAATTTCTCCCGGGGAAACATCGGCTACGCCTATGTCCGCGGCCGCATTATAGCTCGAGTCGAAGTCAATTCCGTTTTCAGCCAGCGCCGCCAGCGTTGCCAGGTTCAAGCCATAATTACCGGCCCGAAAGGCATTCATCGGTCTTACGCCGGCGGATCGCATCAGAGTGAGTCCTGCGCCGATCAGATTGGACTGATCCAATTGTGAAAATTGCCGCATGTTCTGCCGTTTTTCGTTGATGGCAGGCAAGGTGCCGTCGCGTACTTCATCGACCCATTCCGTATGCATGTGAAGCTGTACTTCATGGCCGGCCTCCTGAATAAGCCCGACCATTTCCTGAAGAGGCGCGAGACCAAACCGGGCGGCGAAAAGGGGTTCTACGAAGAATACGCCCTTGTGACCATGATCGCTCAGGATTTCCATGGTCATGGGAAGGGCATAGTTTCCCTGACCGGTCGGGCCGTAAACGTATCGCTGAAAAGCTTCCGGGAACTTCCTGTCGAGGTCACCCCATCCGCCACACCAGATTTCCGTGTCGACGGTAAAGAATACGTAACTACTCAACCCACCCCATAAATAGTCCGACCACGCCCTATCGGCACCATATTTAGAAAAAGTTC
>JAQBTY010000365.1 GCA_027624735.1 Pseudomonadota bacterium
GCATTCGGACCGCTGTATCTCGTCAAACAGGCCAAATTCAAGACCGAAAAATTCACCTGGATCGGCAACATGGACCAGAGTATCGGCACCTGCACCGCGTGGCACACCTCAGGCGTCAAAAGTTTCGAAGAACTCAGACAGCGTGAAGTCATATACGGATCCTCCGGCCCCTCCTCGGTGGGGAGCCAGCATCCCCGCGGGTTCAACGCATTGCTCGGCACAAAGATAAAGATCATCCATGGCTATCCTGGATCGACCGGCGTTCTTCTTGCCATGAAGCGGGGCGAGGTTGAGGGAGGCTGCGGTTTCGCCCTGTCGGCGCTGAAGGCTGCCCGCCGTCAGGAATGGAAATCGGGCAAGCTGCGCATCCTGATTCAGACCGGCAAAAACAAATCACCGGAACTCGCCGGGGTACCGCATCTATACGATATGGCCAAGGACGATCATGAGAGAATGGTGATGGATCTGATTTACGGGCTCCATACGTTCGGCCGTCCTGTCGCGGCGCCCCTTGGTCTGCCGAAGAAACCGACACAGCTTCTCCGTGCCGCTTTCATGGCAACCATGAAGGACGCACAATTTCTCAAACAGGCCGCCAAGCTGCATCTGCCAATCAACGTGTGGTCCGGTGAACGGCTGCAGAAAGAGATCGCGGCCTACGTCAATTACCCAGCGTCGGTGATCGCCCGGGCGCGCCAGGCGCAGCAACCCGGCAAGATCCTCAAGGTAAAACTGAAAAAACTCGCCGCCGGCACGATCGAAAAAATCGGCAAGAAGAAAATTACGGTCAAGGATAATGCCGGAAAATCCTATGTCTTCAAGATTTCCGGCCGGCGTTCGAAGGTGAAGATTGCCGGGAAAAAATCCAAGACCAAGGCGCTCATGGTCGGCATGAATTGCGATTTTCGCTATTTCGCCGTCGAAGATTTAGCACCCGGGATCGACTGCAAGTAAGAAGCACTGTTTTTACGCGTAGGAATCCGAGATTTCCTTGCCGACTTCACGCAGGTGATTGAGAAGCGCGGTGACGACCGGCGTCGGGACGTAATCGGTCCGGGTGACCGCGCCGATCGGGCGTTTTGGGACATTGGTGGCCAGCGACAGGGGTTTCAGGAGACCATATTTTTCTTCATGGTGTATCTGGCTTCTCGACACCGCCACGAGCCGGTCGCTGCCCATGGCGATGGTCCTGGCGACGCTTATGGAACCGGTTTCGATCGGATGTTTAGGTAGGTCGACGCCGTTATCGCGCAGCAGATCATTGAACTGATTGCGCAACGGGACACCGGTGTGGGGCACGACCCATTCGACATCCTTCAAATGCTCGAAGGTGATGTCGTCATTGCCAAAAATCGGATGGCCTGTCCGCGCGGCCATGACCATGCCGTCTTCGAACAGCGCCTCGGATTTAATTCCCTCAACGGGTGACGGATCCCGCAACGTGCCGACCATCAAATCAATATCACCGTCGCACAAATCGGTCAGGAGCTGGTCGTATACGCCATCGACGATGACGATATCGGCGTCGGGAAAATCCTTCAGAAGCCGGGTTACCGCCATGGGGACCAGATAGACCCTTGAAAGCCGAAGAACGCCGATGGCGACGCGTCCAAGCATCTGCCCACCCATATTGGCGATTTCCTCCATACCCTGATCGATCTCCCCGAGCGCCAGCTTGGCCCGTCTTATCAGGGCTTCTCCGCCCGGCGTGGGGATCATCCCTTGCGCGGTACGGTCGAACAATCTCAGGCCGAGACTCTGCTCCAGATTTCGGAGCGACCGGTTGACCGCCGGTTGCGACACACCGAGCCTCACGGCGGCCGCGGTCACGCTATGAACATCGCCGATCATGATCACCGCGTTCAGTTCATGATTGGTGACGAAGCCGGACAGTTGGCGGGCCGAAATTTCCTGGTCCGCTGACCGGGGCTGACGTCTCAACTCTTCTTCCGCGGCGGCAAGGTGGGCAAAGGCACGCTCCGACCGCGTCACAAGGAGGGAACCAAGCCGCGTCGGCGCCATCCGCTCCCGCGTCCGGTCGAACAGGGTTACCCCCACCTCGTTCTCCAGGGACTGAATTGCGCGTGTTACGGCAGGTTGGGAGACGTCCAATCCGATGGCAGCCTTTGCTACCCGGCCGGATTTCGCTACCGCCAACATGGCTCTCAATTGACGCAATTTCGGAGTCATTTCAGCTCACCGACACATATTGCATAGAGCTGATAAATCGAAACTACCGGCACGCCTGCCATGAACAATGTTCTACTGATAAATTAGTTATTGATTTTATTCTGTTAAATCGATTTCCGACGCCTGGCCAAGCGCACGAATTTCCTTCAAAATTTGGTAATTCTTACCAGGTTGCGATACCTTTATAACAGAAAATTATTTAAATGAAAAAGGCCATCGCCCTCTCGTTATCCTCACATCAAGTGCACCGCTGTCCGGTTTTAATTTGATTTAGGGCTCGAAGGACACACATCAGCCCCAAAATAAATTGTCATCCAGGCCAAGCGAGGGGCGGGCCGGGATGACGGAAGTGTTTGGGGCAAATAGAGCGCGACGATGGCCAACACCGTCGGCTAATTTATGGTGGCTATTTTATGGAATTGTTCTCTTTGTCGGCACGGACGAAGGCGAGCCCGTCGGCCAGCGGCAGATCGACCACCCGATCAAGCAGCCGCTTTAGCCCCGACATGGCCTCACGGGAATAGCCGGCCATGGTGTGGGCTACCCCCATGACGTCTTCGATAAGCTGATCCGCGGCGACAGTCCGGCTGACGATGCCAAAGCGCACGGCTTCCTCGGCGCCGAAAGTACGCCCGGTCCCCATGAGATCGAACGCCGCCTTGCGCCCGACCTGGCGGGCAAGACCCGGCAGGACGCCTGCCGGCACCATGCCATGTTTCAGTTCGGGATAGCTGAAGGTGGCGCCCACGGTGGCGACGGCCATGTCGCAGGAAACCACGAGACCACATCCACCACCCAGCGCGAGACCATTGACCGCCGCGATCACCGGCTTGCTCATGCCGGGAACCATGCCGTTGAGCCTTGCATAGAGGTCCGAGCGGCGCTGGTTGGCCGCGGCGTTTTCCGGGGTCTTTTCCTGGAATTCTTTTAGATCGGCGCCGGCGCTGAAGGCGCGTCCGGCACCGGTGATGACGATGGCGCGGACGGCATCATCCGCTTCCGCATCGTCAAGCGCCGTGACCAGCCCCTCCGCCAGGGCGAGGTTGAGCGCGTTTAGTTTTTCGGGTCGGTTAAGCGTGAGCAGGAGCACCCCGTCGTGGTGCTCCTGCGAAACGCTGTCGCTCATCGTGTCTTAGTACCGTTCGCTTTCGCTCAGGCCCTTCGCTTCTTCGAGCAGGTCGAGCATCTTTGGCGGCGACATGGGCAGCGACCGCGGGCGGATGCCGATGGCGTCGCCGATGGCGTTGCCGACGGCAGCCATTGTGGGCACCACCGGTACCTCGCCGACACCCCTGAGACCGAACGGATGTGCCGGGTTCGGCACCTCGACGATCACCGTGTCGACCATGGGAACGTCGGAGGCCACCGGCATGCGGTAATCGAGGAAACTCGCGTTATCGAGACAGCCCTTGTCGTTATAGATGTATTCCTCGTTCAGAGCCCAGCCGAGCCCCTGGACGGCGCCGCCCTGGACCTGACCTTCCACCTGTAGCGGGTGGATCGACTTGCCGACATCCTGGACCACCGTGTAGCGGGTGCAGTCTACGCGACCGGTTCCCTCATCCACCTTGACGTCGACGATATGGACACCGAAGCCGGGACCAGCGCCCGTCACGTTCATTTCCGAATGACCGGCAATGGGACCATGGGACATGGTGGTCTTGCTGGTGATATCGCCGATCGACATTGCCTCAAAATCGCCAACATTCGAGCTCGCCGGGCGAACCTGGCCATCCTCATAGACGACGCCTTCGGTGGGAACGCCCCAGATGCCGGCGGCCCGGTTGCACAGCTCCTGGATCACTTGGCGCGCATTGTTGACCACCACCATGCCGACCGAATAGGTGGTCCGGCTACCGGCCGTGACGCGGTTGAATCCGAGCGAATTGGTATCGGCAAAGGAGACGCGGACCTTGTCGACAGGAATGCCGAGCTCTTCCGCCGCCATCATGGCGATAGAGACCCGCGAGCCGGCGACATCGGCGGTCCCGATCACGATGGTGACCGTTCCGTCTGGCGCCAGCGTCAGGGATCCGGCGGTTTCGCCGCCCCGGTTGAACCAGAAGCCGGAAGCAATGCCCCGTCCGTGCCCTTTCGGCAAGGGCGACTTATAATGATCGGAATTTTTGGCGGCATTCAGGGTTTCGATGAAACCAATTGGCCCCCAGGTATCGCCATAAATCGCGGTGTGACCATTGCCGGCGGCGTTCTTGAGACGGAAATCGATCGGGTCCATGCCGATC
>JAQBTY010000366.1 GCA_027624735.1 Pseudomonadota bacterium
TAGCGGAAAACTGCACGGTGACAATTGCCCATTCACGTACCCGCGATTTGCCCGCCGTGTGCCGTAACGCCGACATCCTGGTCGCCGCCGTCGGCCGAGCGCAGATGATCAAGGGCGACTGGATCAAGCCGGGCGCGGCGGTGATTGATGTGGGCATCAACCGGATCGAGGCCCCCGAAAAAGGCGTCGGCAAGACCCGACTGGTCGGCGATGTGGCGTTCGACGAAGCGGTTCAAATCGCCGGCGCCATCACCCCGGTCCCCGGCGGTGTCGGCCCCATGACCATCGCGTGCCTGTTGCAAAACACCCTTACCGCCTGTTGCCGCCAAAACAGCATCGATGTGCCCGACGATCCGGGGGAATAAAGCTCGGGACTGACTGGGATTACTCATCTTCCGGTGCCGGCCCGTCCTTACGGGCGCCGCCCCAGCCGTTGTGGGTGATGTCGAAGATGGTGCCGTTGGGGTCGGAGAATTTCAGCTCGTAGAAGACATTGTCGCCCTCCATCTCGCCCATGAACCATTTGCCGCCGGCTGCCTCGATCTGCTTCTGGCTTTCCTTCACATCGTCGACCCAGAAGCCGAAATGATGCACGCCGAACCAGTCCTTGGTCTTGCCCTCGCCCATGGGAGCATCGTCCTTGTAGCGCAGCAGGGCGACATTGATGGTGCCGTCGGTGAGGTACACCCCATCGGCCAGATCCGCCTTGACCGAGGTGACCTTCTCCATCCCGAAGGCCGACATGTAAAACGCAGCTGCTTTCTCGGGATCCGGAACCGAGATGGCCAGATGGCGTAGTTTTCCTTTGGCCTGAGTCATATTTTCCTCCTCAGTTTCCCGGTCCCTTGATCTGGAACATTTCGGCGGCGTGATCCCATAGCACGCGCTGTTTGACTTTGGGGTCGACGCCGTCGAACATCTTGTCGATGGGGATCGACACGTCAGGCCAGGTGCCCTGCGGGTGCGGATAATCCGAGCCCCAGATGGCCACGTCACCGAGATTGCACCAATCGAGCTTCATCAGTTCACAGCCCACATAGTCTTCTTCAAACGTGAAGCCGCAATTGCGCTTAGCGTATTCGCTGGGCAGCATGGACAACGGCGCCGACGGGTCGGGCGCGCGCTCTTCTACCTGGCGGTCGCACCATTCGATGGCAAACGGCACCCAGCCGATGCGGCATTCGGAAAACAGCACTTTGAGGTTGGGGTTGCGCTCGAAAGCCCCGCAAAACACCAGCTGAGAGAAGGTGTTGCAGAGATTAAACGGCGCGGTGGAGAGAAACGCGATCTGCGCGCCGCGATGATAGGGCGGCAAGGGCGCGTCCGCCGCCCCGCCGATATGGATGCACAGCGGCACGCGGGCTTCGCTCGCCATGGCCCACAGCGGCTCCCACACCTCGTCATAGACCGGTTCAGCCACGTCGAAGGGCGGGAACTCGACGGCCTTGGCGCCGGCCTTGATCATGCGAGCGAGTTCGCGCAGGCATTCGTCGGGATATTTGGTGGGCAGAGCGGGCAGAATAAAGATGCGATCGGGATTGATCTTGTTCATCTCCATCGCATAATCATTGAACGCGCGATAGACGGCGAACAAAAGCTCGGGATCAGCCACGTTCCATTTGCGCACGGAGGCGAACACCACGCTCGACCACACTTTTGACTGATCCATATGGTTCAGCAGGATGGTGGGATCGGCCGGCGGCAGCGCGCCATCGGGCAGATTGACGCCATGGTCGCGGAACGGCTTCAGAAATTGCGCGTTGTTAGAGCCATCCGCCGATTTGTCCCATAGCTTGCCCTCCCAGGTCCATTGCGAGCCGTTTTCGCCTTCGATCACCTTAGGCCCGATTTCCTTGAATTTAGCCGGCAGACGGTCCTGCCACAGATTCTTCGGACACCAATGGGTATCGAGATGATTATCGGCGGATATATAAAGATAGTCGGGCATGTGGTACGTCTCCTGACGGGCATCGATCTTATTAATTACAGAGGCGTAAGGTCCCCCACTCACCCGACAAAATCAAGTGGAGTGCGACGATTTGTGCGCCGCCAGCCGTGCTTCGCGCCGGGCGATAAAAATTGCCGCGGCGACAATGACCAGGGCGCCGATCCAGGTCGGAAGATCAGAATATTCGGTGAATAGCAACCAGCCGAACAGGGACGCGATGGGCAGGCGGATGAAATCCACCGGCCCGACCAGACTGGCATCGGCCGCCTTCATGGCGCGGGCAAGGAAAACATGAGCAAGAGTGCCGAACAGTCCGACCGCCAGGACCCAGGGCAGTTGCCCCAGGTTCGGCCATACCCAGTCGCGCCACGCAAACGGCAGCGTCACCGGCAGGATCAGCAGATTCATATAGAATACCATTACCGCGCCTGAGACCCGTCCCGATATATGCTTGGTTACAAGCTGCACCCCGCCATTCATGACGGCCGAGAACAGCACCGCATAGACCAACGGGTCGGCTGGCAGATAGCCCGGCCGGATAATGATCAGCGCACCCAACGCCCCGATGGCAACGGCGCTCCAGCGCCCCACACCGACTTTTTCGCGCAGGATCAAGGCCGCGCCGATTACTACAAACAGCGGATGGGTGAACTGGACCGCGACCACATCGCTGATCGGGATACCACCCAACGCCATGAACCAGAACAGGATTCCAACCACCGACATGGTGTTGCGGAACCATACCAATTTCCATTCAGGCGGGCGCAGGATGTGGGGTTCGCGGCGCAGCGTGGCCAAAAACCATGGCAGCATGACCAGCAACCCGAAGAAGCCACGAAAGAACGCGACCTCATGGGTCGGCAACCCGTCAAGGCTAAGGTGGCGCGCCGCCGCCATCATGGCGACCATGCAGGTGGTTTGCGCCAGCATCCACAGCATGCCGCGGACGGGGGCGGATAATCCGCTCACGCCGTTTCCAGCTCCTTGCCGGCCTGCTCGATCCGATGCGCCTTTCGCGTCGTGTAATAGGCGGCGAGGAAGATCACGCAGGCGCCGACCCAGGTCATCGCGCCGGAGACATCGCCAAACAGGACATAGGCCGCGATCGCCGCGAACACCAGCCGCAAAAAATCGATCGGCGCCAGAATATTGGCATCGGCATGACGAAAGGCGCGCAGCAGGCAGATATGCGCCGTCGATCCCGCGATTCCGATCGCCAGAATCCAGCCCGCATGGCGCCAATCCGGCATCACCCAATCGAACGGCAGCGCGATGGCGGCGCCCGGCAGGATCAATAAATTCATATAGAACGCCGTGGCGTTCGGTGATTCCGTGCCAGACATAAACTTGGTCATGGTGTGGTTGCCGGCATAGAGCGCGCCTGACAACAGCACGTAGAACATGGCTATATTAATCTCCTGAAAACCCGGCCGCAGGATCATCAACACGCCTGAAAATCCGATCATGGTCGCGAACCATACCGACGCATCGATTTTTTCCCGCAAAAATATCGCGGCAAACACGATGAGGAACAGCGGCAACGTAAAATGCAGCGCGATGGCGTCGCCCAGCGGCAGGGCGGCAATGGCGACGAACCAGAACACCATGCCAACGCCCATCATGGCCGCCCTGATAAAATGCTGGCCGAATTTCTCGGTCCGCAGAACGCCAATTCCCTTATGGGCAATCCACGGAAGAAATATCACCACGCCAATCAGACAACGGAAAAACAGGATTTCGACCGCGCCTATATCGCCTGACAACGCCCGTACGCTGACGCTCAACACGACAAACGACAGCGTCGTCATCAACATCCAGAAGGCACCAAGTAGAACGGGGGACACGGGAAACCTTTGTGAGCGGAGCGGGCGGCAGGAAGCGTACTGTATCGCTTATAGGTCACCCTATCGAGGGGGGATGCCGTCGATACCGCGATGGGTTAGCATAGCGACAAAATCAAGGGGAGGATGGGTTATGGACGACAACAACGATATTTTTCACATCATGCATACCATGCGGGCAATGCGACGCCTCAAACCCGACCCGGTGCCCGATGAGCTGATCGAAAAGATCCTCATCGCCGGCACCGCCGCGCCCAATGGCGGCAATTCGCAGCGCTGGCGTTTCCTGGTGGTCAAGGACCCCGAAATCAAACGCCAGATCCAGCCCTATTACCGCCGCGCCTATGATGAGGTAGTGGTGCCGCGTCACAATGAAGCCGCTCCACCGCCGGGCCCCGAACACGAAGCCGAGCACGCTCAGCACGCCCGCAATCTCGCCGCGACCGAATATCTGACCGATCATTTCCACGAAGCACCGGTGTGGATTGTCGCCTGTCTCGCCGCCGGCAAGAACGCGACGCGGAGTACCCCGGGATCGATCTACCCGGCGGTGCAGAACATGCTGCTGGCGGCCCGCGCCGTCGGCCTCGGCGCGACCCTGACGGCTCGGCATCTGCATTTCGAAAAAGAGGTAGAGGCGATCC
>JAQBTY010000367.1 GCA_027624735.1 Pseudomonadota bacterium
CCGCGCCACGCTTGACGGAAACTCCATATTTATGACAGCGTAGCTCTACCGGGGTGAGCAATTACGAAACTGCAGCCTATGTTTGAACAAATTGGCTATCGTTTGGAATATGTGCGCCGTTACGGCGACGTACCGCGCCTATTTTTGGCAAGCTTGCCGGCGAATTTTCAAGCAATACAACACCCCCAAGAACGCAAGACCATATTCATTAAAATGGCGCTGCCGCTGATTTTGCATGCCAATGAAATGATTCTGTGGGATCGCAAAATCATTCTGAAACTACTTGAAAAATTACGGATCGGAAAAACCGTCGCGCCCGGGGAACAAGCCTGGCTCAACCTAAAGGCCCGGGAACATGGTTTGGCGGAACCCGATTTGACGGAATTAGTGCGGCGGATCGACGTGATTCCGCCTTCTCTGGCGTTGGCGCAGGCCGCGGAAGAAAGTGGTTGGGGAACATCCCGGTTCGCGCGCGAAGGAAACGCGATCTATGGCCAGCGTACGTGGGGCCGGGAAAACAGCATAGAACCGGCGCGTCGCGAAGAAGGGGAAACATTCAAGGTCCGCGCCTTTAACCGGCTCATTGACGGGGTCATGTCCTATACCCGGAATCTGAATGGCCATTTCGCATACGAAGAATTTCGGCGCGCGCGGGAAGCGCAGCGGAGTCTCGGCGGCGGACTCGACGGACTGGCGTTGGCGACGGCGTTAAAGCGATATTCAGAGCGGGGCGATGCCTATATTGACACCATTCAAATGCTAATCCGGGTGAATAACCTGCAGGCGTTTGACAAGGCCCGGCTCAGTGATCGGCATGCTGCCGATCTGGTCGGACCCGACGCAAAATACTCTGATATCGGTATTGGGGTTAATTTGGCGGGACGATAAATTGCCTGCCAAACCACCGCCATCGCCCGCCCTTTTCCGGAAACGTGCAGTTTATACGGGTTCGTCCGGCGCGGAAGGCTTGCGCCATACGCACCTCAATTCGTTTTTCGCCCAACCGTTCAATCTGGGCTTTACCCTGGCCCGACACATAACAGGCGAGCCGCGATAGCTGATTTGGCGGGATGTTGTCGACGGTGAAGCCAAGTAATGGTGGATTGTTGGATTTTTTCAACAGCATGTCGGCAGGGGTCACGTCGCGCGCGCGCAATGGCAGGGCGCGGGCTGCCGAGCGGAGCCGCCCCAGATCACCATAGACCTCACTAAATACAAAACGCGGCAGATTAAAAAAGTCGCTGCCTTTGTGTATGACGCCTGAATGTTGCCCAAATCCTGCGACAAATCCTGCCCGCACTGTCTCCTTGCGAACCGCCAGGCTGTATTCGCCGTAGGGATAGGCGACGAGGCTCGGAACCTTCCCGAGTTCCGCCTTAAATCGAGCGTTTGAATTTTTGAATTCGGCAAAATTTCGGGACGGGCTCAGGAACGGCATGTGCGGATGTGTGGTGGAATGGTTGGCGATGGTCACGCCTGCGTCGGCCAGTTCGCGAATTTGAGTCCAGGACATGTGGCCGGGCGAACGATTGTTGACCGGTTCTGTCGCGACGAATAGCGTAAATGGAAATTTTGCCTCGCGTAATCGCGGCCAGGCTTCTTTGTATACCGACAAATAGGCGTCATCGATGCTGATGCCGACAGTATTATCCGGCAAAGACTGCCCGGCCCGAAGCGCCGCGATAATTTCAGGCACCGGTCTGACCGAATACTGGTCCTTGGACAGTTCTTCGATATGGGATTCGAATTGTTTGACAGTAACGTTGGTTGACGGAAATCTAGCTTCGCCAAACCGGTGATACATGAGCACGACGGCAGAGTCGGCAGCATTCGCCGCGCCCAGATTTGTTGCGAAGATCATCGAAATTAATGGCAGGGCAATTGCACGACGCAATTGACAAGCCGTTCTAACCTTCATCGCGATACACCAACCAACCCCATAAGATCATGATTTTGTGCCGTATTTTCACCCGCTTTGCAATGGTCCAGCGGGTTGGCTCCTCATATTACAGCATCGGTTTGGGAAGCTGTGAATCACTGACCAGAGGATAGTCGCGCGAATTGAAAAGCTGATAATGCCACCATTCGTTTCGGTAAAAGTCCCAACCGGCCAATGTCATGAGGCCCAGCAATATCAAACGGTTTCGTTGCGCTTCTTCTGGTATGCCGATATTGCCGTGGTGCGACAGGGGAGTAAAGGCGTCGAAGTCGGTTCCCATTTCAAGCGGCATTCCATCCGCGCCGAGTAATGTCAGATCGATGGCGACGCCGCGTGAATGTGGGGATCCGCGTCTGGGGTCCGCGAGAAAATCAGGATCAGGCGTATGATTCCACAAGATCCATTGCGCTTCCGACGGTCGAAAAGCATCGTAAATTCTGAGTTTGTAGCCCATCGCCCTTGCGGACTTGACGACGTCCTGCAATTTTTCGGCCGCTGCAGGATGGAGATAACAGATTGCCTGCCGGTATACGGAGGCCGCGGTAAAGTTTTGCGGGGTTGCGTAGGACAACGCGACATCGACATCGTATTCCGAGGGCGTTATTTCTATTAGTTCCATTGCGAGACCATACTGAATTTGTCATTGGCACATGAACGTTTTATCACAATCCGCCCAAAGCGCGATCAAGCTGGTAGCAATTGATACGGCTTGTGGCGCCTGTTCGGCCGCACTGTGGAGCGACGGTGTCGTTGTCTCATCCCGGTTTCGCGAAATGGTTCGTGGGCAGGCCGAAGCGCTGATGCCCATGGTAGTCGAAGTGATGCGTGAAGCGCAGGCGGATTTTGCGTCGCTCGATCTGATAGCGGTCACGATTGGGCCCGGTTCCTTCACCGGTCTTAGAACTGGCCTCGCGGCGGCACGGGGGCTTGCCCAGGCCCGGGCGCTTCCTGTCGTCGGGGTCACCACTACCGAAGCAATTGCGCTGGCGGCTTATCGTCGGGCGGATACCGACCCCAGGCGGCCGGTAACTGTTGTTCTAAACTCCCGTCGCAATGATCTTTATGTTCAGCATTTTTCTGCCGAGCTTGCGCCTATTGGCGACCCCTTCACGGCCTTGCCCGAAGACATCGCTCGTGCGGCGCCCAGGAGCGGCGTTGTTTTTGCTGGTGACGCCACAGGCCAGATTATGGATATTGTTCAGGCGGGGGCCGATAGTCCTGAATTTTCCTGTTTTCCGGTGAGCGGCCCCGACGCGATTTTTGTCGCTGAAGTCGCGGCCAACCGGTGGAGTAGTCAGCCAGTGAAGGAAACTTCATTTCCAAATAAGCTGTTATATTTGAGGGCGCCCGACGCAATTCGACCGGTTGACGAGGGGCGGTTACGGCAATGACCGGCGGCCAAATAGAAACCCTGAGATCGTCTGATATCGAGATCGTCGCGAAATTGCACGCCAAGTGTTTTTTCGATGCATGGGCGCCCCCGATGCTTCGTCAGGTATTGAGCATGTCGGGGGCGTTTGGATATGTGGCTCGGCGGGAAGGCTATGGGTCCGTCGTCGGATTTGCGCTCGGCCGTGTCGCCGCCGACGAATGCGAACTGTTGTCGCTCGGTGTTGCCCCGGACTACCGCTCACAAGGTATCGGGGCGCAGCTCCTTTCCATATCGATGGCCCGGGCGTCCGCGGAAAAGGCTCGATGGTTTTTTTTGGAGGTGGCCGAGGATAATAAAGCCGCCCTGCGGCTGTACAGGAACTACGGATTAACTGGCGTAGGCCAGCGCCTCGACTACTATGAAAACGCTGATGGTAGCCGGACAAATGCCTTTACCATGCGCTGTGCGCTTCCTGTCATGGCTGATGCGCGAGGTGAATAGACCGCCGCGCCGGCCTTTAATTTTTACGGATCAACATGCGATGAACATTGGTTTCGGCGCCTTCTGTCTCTGGGCCGATTTTCAGCACGTCATGGCCTAGCTCCGCCACCGAAGCCGGTACATTTTCGAGGGGCTCCTCACCCATGAGACGAATTTCCGCCGTTTCGCCCGCGCCCATTTTTTCTATCAGCAGGCGCGTGCGCACGAAGGTCATGGGACAGACCTCCGCGGTTATGTCCAGGAAGTGGTCGATTTTGATAGTCATGGAAACGCCGCCTCGCCCATAAATTTATTACCCCTGAGGATGATAGAAGGGAAAAACCTGAAGAATAGGGTTTCCCAAAAACTATTTATGATGCAAAGATCACGCCGCTTCAAAAGGATAAAATAATTCTAAGACCAAATATGAGCAAAACGGTCTAAGATAAGCATAATAATTTGTTTGATTGGGGTATCAACATATAGCCTTTGGCGGCCCGGCATGTCTCAATTGTCCCACGGCCATCGGCGGCAGCCGGTCAAAGTCTTCGTGATAGATTGCAAGAGAAAGATAGTAATTGCTCACCCCGGTAGAGCTACGCTGTCATAAATATGGAGTTTCCGTCAAGCGTGGCGCGGAT
>JAQBTY010000368.1 GCA_027624735.1 Pseudomonadota bacterium
ATTTACTCAATAATGGACATTACCTCTCACTACCCTTCAAAGGCAGAGCGGGTTCACCGGGCGCTTACTTACAAGGCGGCGCCCAAGGTCATCCGCCTAGCCGCGATTATGTATAACCAATGACCGCTTCTGGCTAATCTGAGAAGAATTGGCAGTCGAAAATAACTTCCGCTCCTGGAGGTTAAGCAGACGTTCCGTAGAGGCAAGGCATGCGGAGCGGCATGTTTCTCTCCTTTGAAAACAAGGGAGACGAACATGCAGAAATCAAACGAGCAGACCTCCGCGGTTAAACCGCGTCAGCCGTGGAACAAGGGAAAATTCACCGGACCCAAACCACCGCTACAGGCAAGACATGTCTGGGCGATTAGAACCCGGTTACAGCTTGCCGAGCGCAAGCGAGACCTGGCGCTCTTTAATCTAGCCATCGATAGCAAGCTGCGCGGTTGCGACGTTGTAAGCCTCAAGGTGGGCGTGGCGTCTTGACGATGTAGAGATGCTGTGGGAGCCGCAGCCGACGCGAGGCAAACAGAGCATTTGGAAATTGGACGTTAATAAAGTTTCCTGAGACTATGCAGGAAAGACACCACACCGACTGGCGTCAGTCATTAGATGCAATCGACAGGAACCGTGATGCAGATTCCGGCAAGCGGTCATAAAAACATAATCGCACTGGCTGTCTTTTTCGGGGAAACGGCTTTTGTCTATGTCGTTTCCGGTATCGTTACCGCCACGTCAGTCGGCGGCTGGTATCAGACCCTTAATAAGCCGTCTTTCAATCCGCCGGATTGGATATTCGCGCCCGTCTGGACCGCGCTCTATCTGATGATGGCCACCGCCGCTTGGATGGCATGGCGTCAGTCACGCATCCACCAAAAGCGCGTTGTCGTGGTAGCCTTCAGTTCGCAACTCGGACTCAATTTTCTCTGGTCCATCCTGTTCTTTGGCCTGCAATGGGTCGGCGCAGCCTTGATCGAGATTGTCCTGCTCTGGGCTTCGATCCTCTGGACCGCCTACGTGTTCTGGCCCATCGACAGACGTGCGGCACTATCGTTCGTGCCCTACGCCCTGTGGGTCGCTTTCGCCATAGCCCTGAATGCAGCGATCTGGGTGCTGAACTGATAAAGCGGAACTCTCAAACCCGGCGCTATCGCCCGCCAGTTGGGAATATCGGTGTCAGTGGTCCGGCGCGTTTTGGCCACACAGGAAACGAAATGCGACTAAAGCGTCTCATCTGGTGACGGTGACAGCATCA
The DNA here is from genome assembly GCA_027624735.1 of Pseudomonadota bacterium. Taxonomy (GTDB): domain Bacteria; phylum Pseudomonadota; class Alphaproteobacteria; order MPNO01; family UBA2964; genus JAQBTY01. The sequence continues at coordinate 1,253 of JAQBTY010000368.1, forward strand.
TTTCAAGGGCGTCGAGAACGATTTCGAAACTCAGGCTCCTTGCGAGGATCATATTGTATTTGTCGAGCAAATAGCACACGCCATTTTGTCGCCCTATCAGGTAGGGCTCTCCATGAACATCAAATACACACATATACTGGCTGTCGTGATGAATAGCATGACCGGTTGCCCGTCCCTGCTCGATTAGCGTGTCGGCAACCGACATAACATCTGCACGTTCTTGTCTCGTCAGCCCCCGTAGAGGAAGGGCTTGGTTCAGGTTGGAAAGTTCAATGACTATCCCCATGGAACGCGCTTCTGAGGAGTCCTTCAAATCTCGACGCATCGCGCAATTTCAAAGCGGCGGCGGTTAATGCAGAGTTGATATTTTTGGGCGACCGCGTCGGTCAGCGCCTTGGCTGGAGACCGCGTCGCACGCAATTCCATTGTGTATCCGGCGGTGACTGTTGCCGCGAAGCGTAGAACGAAAAGCAGTCTCAACATGTCGTTCCCTCACCCTTTGTTCAGGACAAAACGCAATGGCACCGATGCAATCCCTATCCCGGCCCGCCCCGTGACGATATTCAAACTGCGGGTTGCGCGATGCTGGCTTGTACAATCCAAAAATGGTTTTCAATTAGGTGAAACCGCATCGGCGCAACCACGCACTCTTCCAGATGCAATTCCCATGCCAACCGGGTTAACGCGGGGTCTTAAGCCGATGACAGTGGTTAAGGGGAGCGGGCCAAAGTCGGGATTGTAAAATCTACCGACACTCAGGTTTTAACGGCGGCCTGATCGGCACACTGGCGTCAACGGTGTGGTTTTTAACCTATCTGCAAACTCGTTGCACGAACCGCAGAAAACTGCGCCATCAGCAGGCCTGTTTCGTTGTAGTGTTAAACAACTGTTTGAAACTACAATCAGGGCTCCTTATATTAAAGGCTGAAACCTGGTTGGGAGGAGCAGATGACAAAACCAACGCGTCGCGTGGCGATCTACACCCGTGTCTCCACCGACGGCCAAACCACGGACAATCAGCGACGAGAACTCGAAGAGGCGGCACGTCGTCACGGCTGGAATGTCGTCGATGTCTTCACTGATCACGGCATAAGCGGCGCCAAGGGCCGAAATGCCCGTCCCGCTTTCAACGAGATGATGACACGCGTAGGCCGCCGGGAGTTTGACCTGGTCGCGGCCTGGTCGGTGGATCGGCTTCGGGTGCTTGCCTTTGGCCCGCCCCTTACGCGCCGCGCGCGCCGCCACCTTGGCCTCGTAATCAGCCCGCTCCGCCTCGGCGCGCGCCTTGGCCTGGCTCTCCAGACGCCGACGCGCCGCATCCAGCTGGTCGCGCAAAGCCTCCCGGCGCGCGACCGCCTTCGGCAGGGCCTGGGGATCCTCCTCGCCACCGCGGTCCAAGGCCTCCGCTCGCGCCATCAACTCCGAGATCTCCAGCTTCAGCTGATCGATCAACTCACCGGCGCGATCATATCTCACCGAGCGGTGCTTCGAGCCATTGGCGTCAAGCTTCGTCCCGTCAACGCTGACAACCCCGACCTTCACCAGCTTCAACTCCTTGGCCAAAAGCAGAACCTGCAAGAAACTCTCGCCAACCGCCGCGAAGTTCTCGCGCCGAAAGGTCGCAATCGTATCATGGTCGGGATGCTGGTTGGCGGCCACAAAGCGTACCCCGATATCCCGGTGCGTCGCGCGCTCGATCCGCCGGCTCGAGAAGATCCCGTTGGCATAGCAGTAGATCAACAGCGCCAGCATCATCCGAGGGTGATACTGCGCCGAGCCCGTGCCACGATGGTTTACCTTGAAGGCGCTCATCCCGACGCGCTCGACCGCCTCGATCACGAAGTGCGCCAGATCATCCTCCGGGATCCAGTCCCGAAGATCGGGTGGAAGCAGAAACGCCTGATCCCGATCACAGTCTACAAAGTTGCTCATGATCCAATTCTAAACCAAAATCACCCCAAAGTCCGACAGACTGCTAGCCCGAAAGATTCACGAAAAGGTACCGCTGAACTCCTATAATGCGTTATGATTCAATTGCTTAAGTCGAATTCAACGCGGAGATCAGCGGTGACGGATTGTACCTCTTTGAGTTTCGAGTTTCCAGCCTGCCGCAAGCGGCGCGTTGAGGGGGATTTTTCGGGCGGCGACATCACGTCGAATGGCGGCGTATTACTGCTGCGCCAAGCGGACCGGTTGTTGGGTTTGACGGCGTCGGTCGAGCGGCAGCTGGTGGATGTTCGCCAGAAGGGCAAGGTTGAACATCGTTTCGCCGGGTTGCTGCGTCAGCGGGTGTTCGGAATCGCGCTTGGCTATGAGGATGTCAACGATCATGCGGCGCTTCGCCACGACTTGGCGCTTCAGACGGCGGCGGACCGGGACCGAGCCTTGGCCAGCCCGTCAACGTTGAACCGGTTCGAGAATGCCGCGAACCGGGACTGGGCGTGGCGCATCCACGAGGTTCTGGTCGACAGTTTCATTGCCTCGTATGCGGCCCCGCCGGAAGAACTGATCCTCGACTTCGATGCCACCGACGACGCGGTTCACGGCAAGCAGGAGGGCCGGTTCTTCCATGGCTACTACGACCATTACTGTTTCCTGCCGCTCTATGTGTTCTGCGGCGAGCGGTTGCTGGTCAGTTATCTGCGGCCGAGCAAGATCGACGGGGCCAAACATGCCTGGGCGATCCTGGCTTTGCTGGCCAAGCGATTGCGCCAGGCCCTGGCCGCAAGTGCGGATCATCCTGCGCGGCGATGGCGGCTTCTGCCGTCACCGGATGCTGGGCTGGTGCGAGCGTCATAATGTCGGCTACATCGTCGGTCTGGCCAGGAACGCGCGCCTCAACCGCCTGGCCGGGGCGACAATAGAGGCGGCGAAGAGGGGCTTTGAAGCCAGCGGCGACAAGCAGCGCCTGTTTTGTGAGTTTACTTACGCCGCCGGGAGTTGGAAGACCACACGCCGGGTCATCGGGCGTATCGAGCATATGACAAAGGGGCCCAACCCGCGCTACATCGTGAGCAATCTCGATGGCGATGGACAAGATCTCTACGAGCGGGTTTATTGTGCCCGTGGCGATATGGAAAACCGCATCAAGGAACAACAGATGGACCTGTTCGCGGATCGCACATCCTGTCACAAATGGTGGCCGAACCAGTTCCGCCTGTTGCTCTCCGGGCTTG
>JAQBTY010000369.1 GCA_027624735.1 Pseudomonadota bacterium
CCTCCCCACGCGTGCGAATGCCCGCGAGCATACCTGGTGAGGTATCCGTTGCGACGACCAGGCCCTGTTCGCCGACGATTGCTGACGCGCTGAGCGTAGGTTCACCGGGGCCCGCGGCGATATCAAGCAATCGATGGCCGTTGCGCAGGTCCACAGCGTCGAGAAATGGCTTGATGTATGCGTCCACCACATCGACGTCGGGCTCGGCGCTGCTGACCCAGAATTTTGCGCGTTCAGACCAAAGACGTTTGTTCTGCGCGCGCGCGGAGCCAGGATCTTCCTTCGTTGACATTATTCAAGTGCCTTAGAGTGTATCTGCGAGTGCAGATACGAGGCGATCAATGTCTGTGTCGCTCACATGGAGATGGGGCGCAATTCGAAGGGCATCGCCGCGCACGCTGAGGTAAACATGTTTTTCCGCTAGTTTTTGTTGAATGTCCTCAATGCCGTCACGGGCTGACCCGGCCGCCAGGCGCAAGCCGGTTAAGTGCCCGGCTCGATACTCTTTTGCTGGTGCGATCAGCCCAAGGTTGCTTGTCCGCTCAATGATCGTCTCCGTGATGCGCCGGAGGCTGACGTTGATTTCGCTGACTGTCCAGGCATGTAATTGTTCGAATGCAGTAATGGCCATTGGCATAGCCATGAAATTGGTAGATTCGCCCATGTTGAAGCGACCGGCACCAGGCTGCCAGCCCTCGGGGTAGTGCATGTGTCCGTTCTGCCAATCGGAGCCGCCTTCAGTTTGCACGCGGTCGCTCCATGCGTTCTCAAGCGGCATTCCGCCTTGCCGGTGCGGCGCGACGTAGAGAAAGCCGATCGTGTAGGGACAGAGTAGCCATTTGTAGCCGGAGACAACGAGAAAGTCGGGCTGAACCTCGGCAACGTCGAGCGGTAGAGCGCCAACGGACTGCGTGGCGTCGACGACGAGGGCCGCGCCCACCTCGCGGCACCGTCTGCCGACGGCGGCAAGGTCGATTAAGGTGCCGTCAGTCCAGAAGCAATGGGGCAGGGCAGCAATCGCCGTGCGCTCGTCGATGGCCCGGAGAACGCCGCTCGTCAGATCGTCGCCCCCGCCGCGCGTGACAAAAACAAGCTCGGCGCCTTCGCGGTCGCGCTTCTCAATCCATGGCAGAACGTTGTTCGGATATTGATCGCCCAAGAGGATGATGCGCTGACTCGGTTTGACCGGAAGGTTCGCGGCTGTGGTTGCAATGCCATAGCTGGTCGCCGGAACGATGGCTATGTTCTGTGGCGGCGCGCCAAAGAGCTCGCCAAAAAGCGCCCGAGCCCGATCCGGTTCTTCCTGGAATTCTGTACTTCCAAGGTTCCAGGGCTGTGCCTTCCGCGCTGCACCGGACATGCCCGCATCACGCGAGATCTTGAGGATGGGTGAGAACGCCGCGCAGTTGAAGTAGGCGATGTCGTCCGGCACATCGAATAGATGGCGCTGGCAGCAATCATGGTCGATATCCCCTTACGTGCTTGTGCGGAGGCCCGGATATTGGCTGTGCAGTCAGTCTCAAGCGAACTTGTCTCCGTCTCAAAACTCTAGATTACGCATGGAGAATACAGGGTACTTTTCAATTATTAACCCTTGATTTCAAACTTATCGTTCCGAAACCCTAACATTGGAACATTAACAGCTTGAATTCATTTACAAGTAGAACGCGGCTACGACGCGCAGATAAGGGCATGAAATTGTGATTTCTTGTGAGGTCAAAGCTAGGGCAGTATTTGTTCAATGACGCACCAACCAATAGTTTCGAAGAGTCACTTTACGTTGGTTGCGTGCGCTCGACCACGCGGAAACTAACGTCCATTAGTCAAAGGGAAAGAAGGCAGGGCGCTTCTGCCCTGCCCAATGTTCAAACGTCAACTTTCTCGGCTATGGCTATAGCGTCATCCACCTCAATGCCCAGATACCTGACTGTGCTTTCGATTTTCGAATGCTCGAGCAGAAGTTGAACCGCTCGTAGATTTCCGGTTCTACGATAAATAAGCGTGGCCTTGGTTCTGCGCAGTGAGGTGGTCCCAGGAAATCGGACAGGTGTTTAAGGTGTATTCCACCAGCTAACGGAGGAATACGCGATGACGAAACGGCGTCGATTTACGGCGGACTTCAAGGCCCGCGTGGCGCTGGATGCGTTGCGGGGCGACAGGACGATTCAGGAGATAGCGGCCAAGCACAAGGTGCATCCGAACCAGGTGAGCGCGTGGAAGCGCCAGGCGGTGGATGGTCTGGGCGAGGTGTTCTCGAACGGCACCGGCGGCGCCCGTGTCGACCACGAGGGGGAGGTCCATGACCTCCACGCCAAGATCGGTCAGTTGACGGTGGAACGGGATTTTTTGGCCAAAGGGCTCAAGCGATGAGCCGGGGGGAGCGCAAGGCGACGATCACGCGCGGCCATCCCGATCTGAGCTTGAGCCGTCAATGCCGCCTGCTTTCGATCAGCCGGTCCTCGTTCTATTACGCACCGAAAGGAGAGAGTTCAGAGAACCTGGCGCTGATGCGCCGCATCGACGAGCTGTTCCTGAAGTATCCGTTTTACGGTTCCCGTCAGATGGCCCGCCAGTTGTGGCGCGAGGCGATTGCGGTGGGTCGTCACCGGGTTCGTCGCTTGATGCGGTTGATGGGCTTGCAGGCGATTTACCAAGCGCCGAGAACCAGCGATCCTCATCCGGCGCATCGGGTTTACCCTTATCTGCTCAGGGGCCTGGCGATCGAGCGTCCCGATCAGGTCTGGTGCGCCGACATCACCTATATCCCGGTTCAGCGCGGTTTTTTCTATCTGGTCGCGGTCATGGATTGGGCCACACGCCACGTTCTCGCCTGGCGGCTGTCGAACACCATGGATGCCTCTTTCTGCGTCGCGGCGCTGAACGAGGCACTGGCCCGATACGCCACGCCGGAAATCTTCAACACCGACCAAGGAAGCCAGTTCACCAGCTTCGACTTCACCGCGACGCTCAAGGACGCGGGCGTGACCATCTCCATGGACGGGCGGGGCCGCTGCATGGACAACATCTTTATCGAGCGCCTGTGGCGGTCGCTCAAATACGAGGCGGTCTATCTGCACGAGTTGACGGATGGCTTCGTGGCTCAGCGTGTGATCGGCGCGTGGATCGACTTCTACAACACCGAGCGGCCTCATTCCGCCCTGGCCGGCCAAACGCCGGCCGAGGTCCATGGCGCCACACGGCCTGTGGATATGGTGGATAAGCCTGACAGCTTACCCACATCTCCGCAGGCTCAACAGCAGCAACAGGATGTGATAAACAGGATTCTGGCAGCATGATCAGGCACCGGAATACACCTTAACTGCGCTGCCAAACTGTCAAACTATGTGGGACCACCTCAGACCTATAGATTTTCACCGATCTGTCGCTGCCGCCGCCGGCCGAAGTAGCGGCCCGCGTCGCCCGCTGCCGCGACGTTCAACGCGCACGCTACGCCACCCTATCTGTGGATACGCGCAACAACGCCGAGGCCGACGGCGCGCCATTGCTATGGGAACCAACGACTAGGTCGTGTGACACTCGTTTGAGCAAAAGTAACAACCGTTCGACTGCGAGTAATGCTTTTTGGCTTCCAGCACGGCACCATGGCACGAATTGAAATTACCCAAATACAAACGATTACTTTCGTCTGCAGGCTTTGGACACACAGTTACCTGATGTACTTCGTGATCACCGTTTGACTGAGCGTTCTTGTTTACATAGTAGCGTGGCATTGGTTTATCCTTTCAATAATCGTTATACGAGCATATGATTATGAGAATATCGACTCAGAGTCGAGTTATTTGTTCTGTTTTTGTTCGTGGGCAACCTGTGCTATCGAATCAAGGATTTAAGCCAAGTTCACATGATCTTTGGGCTGGCCTCGGTATAGAATTGAAGAACTGAATGACCCTTTTTAGCATTTTCCAGAAGATGATTCGCTGACACGCTGACCCAAGGATTACAGCTGGCACTTCCCCGATACCGGATCGCTGAACCAGGCCCCGCCAGAGCGGCGCTGGTCGTGGAGTATGACCTTTGAAACATGCTTTTGAATTCTTGATTCACGCCGACCTTACGAACTACATAGAGACGGCAAAGCAACGCGGCCGGAATACCTAAAACAGCGGAATTTCCAGATGAATGACTCTGCGGGTACGGTCTGTTTGGTCTGCGGTTCCCACGAGGTCCATAACTACCACCTGATCGACGGCTATCAGTTCGTAAAATGCGAGGGCTGTGGGTTTGTGTTTACCCATCCCATGCCACCGCAAGAGGCGCTGAATGAGCTCTATACGGGCGACTCCCCAGTTACCGAGACAAAATATCCAAAAAGCGGGTCCCGTTGGCGGCGCTCGCTCTATCAGGACTTTCTTCTTCGCAAATACCTAAAGGGTAAAAAAAGGGCGATCGACATCGG
>JAQBTY010000370.1 GCA_027624735.1 Pseudomonadota bacterium
CTTCGCCACCATCGAGACCGAACCGCTTGGTGCCGGGATATTTGGTGTTGATAAAGTTTTCGAAACCCTCCGCCTCGGTCAACCGTTCAAGGATCGCTTCCTTGCCGCGCGGCGTAAACTCGGTGCGGTTATGGGCACTTTCGATCCGCTCCTGAATCCACTGTTTCTGATCGGGTTCCTGGATATGCATGAATTCGACGCCGATGGTGCCGCAGTAAGTTGCCTGTACCGTGTCGATAATTTCACGCAAGGTGGGGGTTTCCAGCCCCAGGACGTTATCGATGAAAATATGCCGGTCGAGATCGGAATCGGTGAAGCCATAGGACCGGTAATCAAGCTCGGCGTTTTCTGTCTGCTTATACAGTCCAAGCGGATCAAGCGTGGCGGCAAGGTGGCCGCGTACCCGGTAGGAGCGGATCAGCATCAGCGCGTGCAAGGAATCGGCGATGGCTGCCCTGTCAGCCCCGACGGAGGGCGCGATAGCGCCGTTTGGCTTTGCCGGGGCCGCATCGGTCTCGGCGATCGCTTCGGCAACGCCATTGCCGGCGTTGGTACCCACGACACGCGGCTTGCGCGGCGACCAGCTTGCCCCTCTGAGCGCCTTCAGGACGGACGGCGCATCTTCTTCCAGTTCGCCGAAGAATTGCTGCCAGCCGGGATCGACCGAGCCGGGGTTTTCCGCATAACGTGCGTACAGTTCCTCAATGAACGCACTATTGGCCCCCGCGAGGAACGAATTTTGTCCCGATTGCCCTATCGACATGATGTTTTTTCGCCTGTTCGGCTCCGCCAAAAGCGGCATAACCTTTGGCATACGCCCCGAAAGTTAACGAGATATAACCAAGATATTGGTTGTCAAACCGGGATTGTCACCCGTTCATTATTTTGGCCATGGTCTGACCCAAGGCGGCGGGAGAATCAGCGACAACCATCCCGGCGCTGTTCATCGCCTCGATCTTGTCGCCGGCGCCGCCCTTGCCGCCGGAAATGATCGCGCCCGCATGACCCATTCGGCGCCCCGGTGGTGCTGTCACGCCGGCGATAAAGCCCACCACGGGCTTTTTGATCTTCGATTTCTTGAGGAATTCGGCGGCGTCTTCTTCCGCGGAGCCGCCGATTTCGCCAATCATGACAATGCCTTCGGTTTCGCCATCGGCGAGGAACATTTCCAGACAGTCGATGAAGTTGGTGCCGTTGACCGGATCGCCGCCAATTCCGATACAGGTGGTCTGCCCCAGCCCGGCAGCCGTGGTCTGCGCCACCGCCTCGTACGTCAGGGTGCCGGAACGCGATACGATGCCGATCTTGCCCCGCTGGTGGATATGGCCGGGCATGATGCCAATCTTGCATTCGCCAGGCGTAATGATGCCGGGGCAGTTGGGACCGATCAGCCGCGTGGCGGTACCGGAAAGGGCGCGTTTGACACGCACCATGTCAAGCACGGGAATGCCTTCGGTAATGCACACCACCAGGGGAAGCTCTGCATCGATCGCTTCGAGGATCGCATCGGCGGCGAACGGCGGCGGCACGTAAATGACACTGACGTTGGCGCCGGTCTTGTCCACCGCGTCGGCGACGGTATCGAACACCGGCAGACCAAGATGTTTGGCGCCGCCCTTGCCCGGCGTCACACCGCCGACCATCCGGGTACCGTAGGCGATCGCCTGTTCGGAATGGAAAGTCCCCTGCGAACCGGTAAAGCCCTGGCAGATTACCTTGGTATTTTTATCGACAAGTACAGACATCAGGCGGCCTCCCGCGACGCTTTTACAGCCTTCTCGGCGGCCTCCGCCAGATCATCCGCGGCGATGATCGGAAGCCCACTATCTTCTAGTATCTGTTTGCCAAGCTCCACATTGGTGCCCGCCAGTCTTACAACAAGCGGCACCGACAGGCTGATTTCGCGCGCCGCGGCGACGATCCCTTCGGCGATGACATCGCAGCGCATGATGCCGCCAAAGATATTGACCAGCAGCGCCTCCACATTCGGATCCGACAGGATCAGCTTGAAAGCCGCGGTCACCCGCTCCCGCGAAGCGCCGCCCCCGACATCAAGAAAGTTCGCCGGCTCACCGCCATACAGCTTGATGATGTCCATGGTCGCCATGGCAAGACCGGCGCCGTTGACCATGCAGCCGATGGTGCCATCGAGCGTGATGTAGTTGAGATCGTATTTCGCGGCTTCGAGCTCGGCCGCGTCTTCTTCGCTCTCATCGCGCAACGCTTCGATATCCTTGTGGCGAAACAGCGCGTTGTCATCGAAATTCATCTTGGCGTCGAGGGAGATCACCTCGCCCGCGCCGGTCACGACAAGCGGGTTGATCTCGACGATGGAAGCGTCGAGGCTGATAAACGCATCGTACATGCCATACAGGAATTTGACCGCCGATTTGACCTGGTCGCCTTCGAGCCCGAGCCCGTAGGCGATCTTGCGGGCATGGAACGCCTGCAGACCCGTCGCCGGATCGATTGCCACCTTGAGGATTTTCTCCGGCGTTTTCGCGGCGACTTCTTCGATATCCATGCCGCCTTCGGTCGACGCCATGATGGTGATGCAGCTGGTCGCCCGGTCGATCAGGATGCCGAGATAGAGCTCGCGCGCGATATCGCACCCGTCCTCCACATAGACCCGGCTGACTTCCTTGCCGCCCGGCCCGGTCTGATGGGTCACCAGAGTCATGCCGATCATCTGGCCCGCCAGCGATTTTACCTCATCGATCGATTTGGTGACTTTGACGCCGCCGCCCTTGCCGCGCCCGCCGGCATGGATCTGCGCCTTTACGACCCAGACCGGCCCGCCGAGTTCGTTGGCCACCTTGACCGCTTCGTCCGCGGTGTAGGCGACACCGCCCCTGGGCACCGCAACGCCATACTTCCGAAGAAGTTCCTTGGCCTGATATTCATGTATGTTCATCGGCGCCTTGCCTCGGAAAATTACAGCGGGAGAATTTCAACCTGCTACTTCTTGGCCTTAGCGGCAGGCTTCTTCTTGGCGGCGGGCTTCTTCTTGGCGCTTGCCTGTATCTTTTTGACCACGTCCACCAGCGTTTTGACGGATGCCACCGAAGCGTTGAATTCCTTCTGCTCCGACGCATTCAGCTTGATCTCGATGATCTTCTCGACACCCTTGGCGCCGATCACCACCGGCACGCCCACATAAAGGCCTTTGACACCATACTGGCCGGTGAGATAGGCGCAGCACGGCAGCACCCGCTTCTGATCCTTGAGATAGGCTTCGGCCATCTGGATCGCCGAGGAAGCCGGCGCGTAAAAGGCCGATCCCGTCTTGAGCAGGGCAACGATTTCCGCGCCGCCGTCTCTGGTGCGCTGGACAATCTGGTCGAGCTTTTTCTGCGTCGTCCAGCCCATCTTGATGAGATCGGGCAGCGGAATTCCGGCGACGGTCGAATAGCGCGGCAGCGGCACCATGGTGTCGCCATGACCGCCGAGCACGAACGCGGTGACGTCCTGTACCGAGACGTTGAATTCCTCGGCCAGAAAATAGCGGAAGCGGGCCGAATCCAGAATGCCCGCCATGCCGACAACCTGGTTGGACGGCAGGCCCGACGCTTCGCGCAACGCCCAGACCATGGCGTCCAGCGGATTGGTGATGCAGATGACAAAGGCCTTGGGGCAGTTTTTCCTGATCCCCTCGCCCACCGATTTCATGACGCTGGTGTTGATGCCGATAAGATCGTCGCGGCTCATGCCGGGCTTGCGCGCGATACCCGCGGTCACGATCACCACGTCGGAATTTTTGATGGCGGCGTAGCTTGACGCGCCTTTTATGCTGGCGTCGAAGCATTCAACCGGAGACGATTCGACCAGATCGAGCGCCTTGCCCTCCGGTATGCCCGTTACGATGTCGAACAGGACGACATCACCGAGCTCCTTTAGAGCAGCCAGATGGGCAAGGGTTCCACCAATATTACCGGCGCCGACAAGGGCGATCTTGTTGCGTGCCATGAAAGCTCCTATGGATCGATTTTTCGCAATGAATATCAGTCTGCGTGTATCGGCGGACATTAGGGTCAATGCCGCCACGAATGGGCGGGTCCTACCCGTTTTATGGATTCAGGGCAAGCAAAACGGGCTCAACGGGGGATAACTCACGAAGATTCGTCTTTATTTACGCGCCATACCATATTAAGGGGCGCATACCTTTCAGACTGGTAAAGAAGCAAATGACGAAAATACGCATCGAATATTGCGGGCTTTGAGACTACGAACCGAACGCCCTCCGTGCGAGGGAACGACTGGTCGCCAGCGGCGCCGTCACCGAAGACGACGTTGACCCCTCTGTGCCAATGATGATGAGACATCTTCTCCCCCGGAGTTTAAGCTTGAGGGCGTAGGAACATC
>JAQBTY010000011.1 GCA_027624735.1 Pseudomonadota bacterium
CCGGCATGACACAAGCGAAAAATGATAGGGCTGCTAGCGTTACTCAGAACTCGGCTCATCTGGACGGTCACACTGTCAGTGGGACGGTCGATGTTGGCCCGGTTTCCATCACGGCCGCCTACGCCAAGGAAAACCAGAACACCGCCGACCAGGTGTGGTATGGCGTCGGCGCCATCTATTCCATGACCAAGATGGACAAGGTCAGTGTCGGCTGGGGTCATGGTGAGACCCAGGATGGACTTGCCAGTGCGGTCGATACCGAGAACGATATCATCACCATCGGCTGGTCGCGGAATTTGGGCAAGGGCATCAGTTTCGCCGGCTCTGGCTTCTATTCCGAAGAAGAGCTGGGCACTTCGGCTAAAAACCCGAAAGGCTATGGTCTTGTTGCCGGAATTAGAATGACTTTCTAAAGCCGCTAATTCCAAGTCCTAAAAAGAACGGGGAGCGTTTACACGCTCCCCGTTTTTTGTTGTTCGTGGGCGACAAATCGACCGGCCCGGAAATGGCGTGCGTTATTTTCTGATCGATACGCTGCCGGTCGAATGGGGAAACGCCTGCAATTTCTTTTCGATGTTCTGCACGAAGGCGTCGTTGGTGGCCAGCCGTTCGATATTTTCCGACAATAATTTCAGGTAATCCGCAACAGTCGCGTTTCCGGCGCTTCGGCGGATCGGGGTTCGAAAAAATTCATCCCGAATGCCATTATCGAAAAGTTCGGAAATAACGTCGAGCCCGATCATTTCGACCGCGCTGAAGGACAGGTGCGCGCTGATATCATTGGTGCAAATGGCCTGATGATAGTAGCCCGCCGGGATATAGATAAAATCGCCCTGTTTCATGACAAAATCCATGGACAAGGGGCCCTTGGCCTTTTCATGCATCGCCAGATCGCCTGACAGGAAGGCCAGATGATTGATCGGAAACCGGTGGGCCTGCTGGTAGATCTGCCATCGCTTTTCCCCGGCGATCTGACAGGCGAAGACCTCATGCACATCGAAATGGATCGCGAAGGCCCGATGCCGCGGCTGCGAATAGTAAAGATTGCTTTCCACCTTGGCGCCTGAATAGCCCGCGAGGATCTTCCTTAGGGTCTTGAGCCCCTCGGTCATCCCGTCGATGTCGTTCAGAACCAGAGAGGCGCCGCTGTCGAGCAGCTTCTGCAATGCCGCGGGTTCCAGCCGGAATCTCAGGCCATTGTGGAGTTGGAGCTGGGAATAGTAGGTCTGCGGCGGAACCTTTTTTGTATCCAGAAAAACCTCCAGACGGTCGGGGGTCCATATGCTGGTCTGGTTCACCAGGCGCTCGAAATCCGCCAGACAGAAAAGACCGGAAAACCGGTCATTTCTGCCGGCGGCGCGAAAGGGTTTCTGATCGGCGCGGGCGGCCTCGAATTGCGCGAACTCTTCCGCCGACAAAATCCCGCCCAGATATGTTTCATCCTGTGACATGGCGCTGGCCTCTGTCCGTAAGAATCATGATTTCTTTTCCGCTTTATTCATGCGTTTTTTGAAGGGCTAAGTTCGGCCGAACTTAACCGCAAACAATGCTTTGCCACAAGTTCGCCCTGATGGCGATTAACCCATATCAGATTCTTCCATGATCCTCTCCGAGCACTCGAAAATGGGTCGTAGCAAAACGCTGGCCTAACCGACGCCCCCATTTGCACGCGGGTACATCGCGGGATTTTAATTTCTCGATTTCCTCCGCTCCTCCCTTGTTAAGGAGCTTCGCTCATCCCAATTAAAGGCCTACACCGCAACATTTTCCAATGGCGGATCATGATCAAGCAAGGTTTCTTTGCGATTGCACTACTCGGAACGGCCGCAGGCTGTACCGGCGTCGTCGTGCAGGATACTCCCGCGCCGCGCGGCAGCTATTACGAATACGAATTCGATTATGCCGCCGGTAAGGTCGCGATTTTGACCTCAGTCGCCGGTAATCCGTTCGGCTTGCCGCAAAAGGAATTCGATGCCCTTGTCCGGCGGACCATGTATGGCCAGAACCGTGAACAGGCGGCGGAATTTGTCGCCAGCCATGGCGACCGCACGCGGCCTCCTTACAAAATCGTGGTGGCCTTCAACAAGGCTCCGGGAATTTCTCCCGACGAAATGCGCGCGAAACCATTGGTGCTCCGAACCGTGCCGGAGGAACGGCAACTCAGGATCGATATTGCGTTCTGCCAGGGAGACAACTCAAAATCCGATACGAGCGGTTATGCCGCGAATGTTTCCGGCACGGCCGATCCCAATTTCGCCGCCCTGATCCGCCAGGCGACATATACGATGCTGCCCTCGACAGGCGACACCGATAAAGAACGTCAGTCGGGAAATAGGTTTCCATAAATAATACAGAACGCGCCCGACCTGACATAGATCCCGGTCTTGCTGCTGGCAGGAACGGCGGCAATCCAAGGCGTCATAACACGGAGTGGCGGGCTGATGGCAAGCGGGCTATCTTCACGTTGCGCGACGCGCCAATATGATTGTTGGTATTCTTGCCGAGGACAGGATGAACGAAAACTCCGCCATCGCGGCCAATCTCGTTGAGGTCGAAAGGCTGATCGCCGCATCCGCCGCCGCGGCCGGTCGCGATCCCGCCGGGGTGACCCTCGTTGCCGTCAGTAAAACCCATCCTCAATCCGCGGTGCGGGAGGCGCTTGCGGCCGGTCACCGCATTTTTGGCGAAAACAGGGTTCAGGAAGCGGCCGAGAAATTTCCCGCCTTGCGGGCGGACTTTCCCGATCTCAGGCTTCATCTGATCGGGCCGCTGCAGACCAACAAGGTGCGGGATGCCGTTCAGCTGTTCGACGTGATTGAAACGGTCGACCGTCCCAGGCTCCGCGATGCACTCGCCAGGGAAGCGGTCCATGCGGGACGGGACATCGCGGTGATGGTGCAGGTCAATACCGGCGAAGAACCGCAAAAAGCCGGGATCCTGCCAGCTGACGCCGATGCCTTCATTGAAACCTGCCGGGCCGCCGGAGGATTGGCATTGCGCGGTCTGATGTGCATTCCCCCGGTGGGAGAGGAGCCCGCCATGCATTTTGCCCTGCTGGCCGAAATGGCCAAACGCCATGGTCTGGAACAGCTCAGCATGGGAATGAGCGCGGATTTCGAGATCGCCATTCGGCTCGGCGCAACGCATGTTCGCGTGGGAACGGCGATCTTCGGCCACCGGCCACCCCCGTAAAAGGGCTATCGGCCCTCGCCGGGCCGTATCGCGATCCTGTCGCCGGGCCGTAACGCTGCGACTACTTCCTGCAAATCAGCCAGCGCCAGCGCGACGCAGCCTTCGGTCGCCGCAAAGTCAGGCGCGGCGACGTGAAGAAATATGGCGCTTCCCAACCCTGCAACAATCGGGTCGTCATTATAACCAAGCACAACCACGAGGTCATAAAGCCCGTCACGGCGCATCATTTCTTCATGGCTGGCCGCGCAGGGCAGGGTGACGGGCCGGTTATAACGGGGATCGGCTGGGTCGTCGCACCAGCCATCGGCGTCTTGCAATGGCCGGCAGGGTAACTTTGTCGGTGGTCTTGCCAGGCGATCGGCGCGGTAAAATACCTCTCGCACCGGGAAGTCGCCGACCGGTGTGCCGCCGTCGCCTTCCCGCTTGTTCGTCGAAAGCC
Organism: Pseudomonadota bacterium; assembly: GCA_027624735.1. Taxonomy (GTDB): domain Bacteria; phylum Pseudomonadota; class Alphaproteobacteria; order MPNO01; family UBA2964; genus JAQBTY01. The sequence continues at coordinate 3,632 of JAQBTY010000011.1, forward strand.
CGGAACGTCCAACCGCGCAGCGCATCACACGGTTGTTCCACACGGCGCGACCGTCAGGATGAATAGTCAGGTTCATGACCGACTTATATCGCCGGAGGGAACCAGGTCAAATACCGGGTTAAACACCAGCGTAAACAAGGGAGATTATTGGATCGGCGCCGGTGCCGAGCGGGGCGTGGCGGCCGTTATTGCCCCGCTCCGCTGCTGCAGCGTGGTCTGATATTTCGCCAGCGCCTGTTCCATGGCCCGGCCGATCAGCTGCGGCGGGGCCCCGCGAGGCAACATATAGGGATGCGATTTGAAGGGCTGTATTTGTTGGATGGGCGCTTTATCGGCGGTATCTATAGGTTTTTCCGTCTTGTCGGCCTCAAGATTCGCCAACAAAAGCCCGGCCTGCGCCCGCTGTGCCTGCTCGATCGCTTTAGCGATGCGCTGGTTTTCCGCGCTGCGGTCAACGATCCCATGTTGCAGCTGCGGCTGTCGGCTGCGTGGGCGGTGTATCGCTGTCAACGGGGACACGGTGACCGGCGGACTTGCCAATGGCTGCGGGCTCAGCCGTCCCGGCTCCATCGCCGGAGGCAAACCGATATTGGTGAGGATGGGGATCTGGCTGGGGAGAGCCACTGGTTTCGCGTCAACGACCTGAGCGGCAGGCAGAGGAGCGGCTGCGGCGAATTCGTCGTCGACTAGGGCTTCCGGCGCGGCGTCTTTTTTCTCTGTCGTCGCTATGGTCGCCGCGGCATCGCCTTCATCGGTCAGCGCGTTCCAGGCGGAGGCGACGTGTTCTTCAACCGAACCGCCCGAAATTTCTTCAAGGATCGCCGTCAGTCCGGAGACGAGCACACCAAGGGGCCCGCCAAATAGAGCGCCGCCAAGCATTCGTGAACCGACTCCAATTTCATCATCCGTCACCATCCGGTATATGGTGGACACGATCGGGATATGTTGCAGCGGGTTAATGATGTCCAGGACATCGCCGAATGTCATGCCCTCCTTCTTATCCTGCCAAAGTTCGCTAAAGGAATATTCGGGGACATCCGTCCCGTCGCCATAGTCCGGTTTGTGCGGAATATGGTGTGTCGGCGGTGGCAGGGTGGCTATATTTGTCGGCATGATTGGCTCCGCAAATAGGTATGCAAAAACCATGCCAAAGGGCGCCGCGCATAACCAATTGAAAAATAATAATAAAACTTTAGTGCGACTTTATCCGCGGCCATATTTGCCCGGCAGGCAGCATTTTTTTCCCCCTTAACGTCAGTTCTCCCGCGGACTTCGGGTGCTTTCGTCCTACAACGTGCCATCACAGGGTTGTTTGTGGTCGGTTTCTATCCCATGTTTCGGCTCTCGGGGCTGGTATTGAAATTGCCCTGGAAGAAATCTAGGCGGCTGTTGGCGGCAACATCGGATGCAGGCCAGATATCGGAGCGAAAAGCATGGCTGGCGGTAAAAAGATCCTGTTGGTGGAAGATGACGAGGCGCTACGTGACTCCCTGGTGGATCAACTCAAACTCTATGAAGAATTTGAAATTACGCCGATTGAGACAGGCGCCGCCGCGCTGCAACAATCGAAAGAACAGCATTTTGATTTGTTGATACTCGATGTTGGCCTGCCGGATATGGATGGGCGCGAGTTGTGCCGGCTTTTGCGCCGCGGCGATGTCAAGGCGCCCATCATCATGCTGACCGGCGCCGATAGTGAGGCCGATACCATTCTCGGGCTGGATTCCGGCGCCAACGACTATATTACCAAGCCTTTTCGCCTCGGGGTCCTGTTGGCCCGGATCCGCGCGCAACTGCGTCAGCATGAACGCAGCGAGGACGCGGTTTTCAGTCTGGGACCCTATAGTTTCCGCCCGGCGGCGAAGATGCTGGTCACGCCGGATACCGACTACAAAATCCGATTGACGGAAAAGGAAGCCGCTATTCTGAAATATCTGCTGCGATCGGGGAATTCGGTGATCGGCAGGGACGAGCTTCTCAACGAGGTTTGGGGATATAATTCGGGCGTCACCACCCATACGCTGGAAACCCACGTCTACCGGTTACGGCAAAAGCTAGAAAAGGATCCCTCCAATGCCGAAATCCTTGTTACCGAACCGGGCGGATATCGCCTGATCCCTTAATAACAGCCGCTTTAATGTACCGCGCGGATGCGGTTCCGGATAATGCCGATTCCCTGCACCTCTGCTTCGCAGACATCGCCATCTTTCAGGTAAACCGGCGGTTTCATGCCCAGCCCAACGCCGAAGGGCGTTCCCGTCGCGATCAGGTCGCCGGGCAGAAGCGTAATGCCCTGTGACAGGAAGGCGATCAAATTGGCGACGCCAAAAACCATGTTGCTGGTATTCGATCGCTGTTTTTCCTCACCATTGACCCGCAGATTAAGGTCCAGAATCTGGGGGTCGGGGATGTCATCGGTCGTAACAATGCCGGGCCCGTAGGGGCAAAAGGTATCAAGCGATTTGCCCAGATCCCATTGGCCCGGCGGCCGCAGTTGCAGGTCCCGCGCCGATACGTCATTGACGGTGGTATAGCCAAAAACATAATCCAGCGCCGATTGTTCATCGACCTGGAAAGCAGGCTTGCCAATGACCACGCCGAGCTCGACTTCGTAATCAACCTCCTGGCAAACATTGGTATGCCACACTACGTCATCATAAGGGCCTGAAACCGAGGTGGAGTATTTCGTGAAAACGACTGGAAATTTAGGCACATCAAGGCCGGCTTCCCGGCAATGATCAATATAGTTCAGCCCGATGCCGATAATTTTTGCCGGCCGCGCCACCGGCGCGCACAATGTCACCGCGTCGAGCGCATGGTCGGGGCCGTCCCAGGCCGCGATTTTCGCGCGTATAGAATCCAGCGCCCGGGACCCGCCCTCAATGATTGCCATAAGGTCGCCCTCGCCGCCGAGTTCAAGCACGCGGCCGTCCTTAAGCGCTCCAGGACGCGGGGTTCCATCGATCGAAAACGTAACCAGATTTGCCATTGTTCTCTATTCCCTCGAATAAATTTCAGCATACCGGTAGCAGCTAGTCGAGGCCTTCGTCTACCCGGGGCCTTGCCGGGTCATGCAAATTTGACTTTCGCCGCCACCAAAGCTCAGGCAGACTGCGACGCAACCATCAATAGAACCCGGTTTTTGCTTGCAAATGGCGACCTCAGTGACTGAAGGCGGCTCGAATTTTTACCTGCGTTTTTGGGGCGTGCGCGGCTCGATAGCCTGTTCTAACCCGGAAACCCGCCGCTATGGCGGGAATACATCCTGCATAGAAATTCGCTGCGGCGACCGCTTGCTTGTCTTCGACGGCGGCACCGGACTTCGGCCTCTGGGCCTGAGTCTGCCCGCCGCCGATCCGCTAGAGCTTGACCATTTCTATTCCCACACCCATTGGGATCATATCGTGGGGGTGCCGTTTTTTTGCCCGGCCTATCGCGCCGGCTGCAAGATCCACGTTCGAGCCGGTCATCTGGCGGGCGCGGGCGGTATTGAGGCTGCCTTGCGCCAGGCGATGACCAAACCGCTTTTTCCGGTTCCGCTTGACGTATTTCATGCGGATATCGATTTCAGTGATTTCAGCGCGGGCGATACACTAGATCTTGGCGACGGCATTGTCGTTAGGACGGCTCCCCTCAATCATCCCGACGGCGCCACCGGCTACCGTGTGGAATATGACGGCAAATCGATCTGCTACGTAACCGATACCGAACATGTTCCGGGCCACCCCGACCAAAACATTCTTGGGCTGATAAAAGACGCCGATCTGGTTATCTATGACAGCACCTATACGGATGACGAAATTGCACGCTATGCCGGCTGGGGCCATTCCACCTGGCAGGAAGGGGTAAGGCTTTGTCAGGCCGCCGGCGCGAAACGGCTCGCCATTTTTCATCATGACCCCGCGCGCGATGACGATGCGCTGGATCAGATTGGTGTGGCGGCGGCGAAACTATTCGCCGGCGCATTTGTCGCGCGTGAGCAAGAGACAATTTACCTGTGACCCGCCCGGCAATGCCCCCTGCCCTTGCTGAAAATCGGGGCTGGCTGCGGGGGTTCGGTCGGGCCAGGGCCGTGGATTCGCAGCTTCCCGAACGCGTTCGAAACACTATTCGCGATCAACAGGATGCCAGCGAAATCCTGATTGGCTGGGTTCAGCTGGGCGTGGTGTCCCTGTTTGGGGCCCTCTATCTGCTGGCGCCCAAGACCTTTACCCAGGAGGCGGAGTTCGCCCCCGTACCCTGGGTCCTTGGCGGATACCTGGCCTTTACCTTGATTCGGCTGGCCGTGTCGCTGCGCCGCCGGACGCCTCAATGGCTGCTTTACGTCTCTGTCGTAGTCGATATGGCGCTCCTGTTTATCTTGATCTGGAGCTTCCATCACCAGTACATGCAGCCGCCGGCCTTTTATCTGAAGGCGCCAACCCTGCTCTATGTTTTTATTTTCATTGCCTTGCGGGCGTTGCGGTTCGAGGCCCGGTTCGTAGTGCTGGCCGGGATCGTCGCCGCCCTTGGCTGGACCTTGCTGGCGCTCTACGCGGTTTCCGGCCCCGAGGGTATGAAGATGATCACCCGGAACTATGTTCTCTACATGACCTCCAACAGTGTGTTGATCGGTGCGGAAATCGACAAGGTGGTCTCTATTCTGACCGTTACCGCGATCCTCGCGGTCGCCATCAACCGAGCCCGGCGATTATTGGTCAGGGCGGTCGTCGACGGCGCGGCCGCGCACGATCTGGCGCGTTTTTTCGCACCTGAAATAGCCCAGCAGATTACCGCTTCCGAACAGGAAGTAAGCGCCGGCGAAGGTCAGGCGCGGGAAGCAGCAATCCTGTTTTCCGATATTCGCGGCTTTACCGTGTTCGCGAATTCGGTGAAACCCCCGGTGTTGATGCGCGCGCTTGCGGAATATCAGTCTTTGATGGTTCCGATCATCCAGCAACATGGCGGCAGCATCGATAAATTCATGGGCGATGGCATCATGGCGACGTTTGGCGCGGCGGTGACAACGTCGACCTATGCCGCTGATGCGATGAAAGCAATCAGTGAAATCATGAGGGCGGCGGAAGACTGGAATATCGCGCGCATCGCCGCGGGTGAGCCGGAACTCCGGGTCGGGGCAGCCTGCGCCGCTGGGCCCATTATTTTTGGCGCTGTCGGCGATGCGACGCGTCTTGAATACACCGTTATCGGCGATGCGGTGAACCTTGCCGCCAAGCTGGAGAAACACACCAAGGCGGAAAAGGTCCGGGCGCTAACCGACGCCGCAACCTATGCCACCGCCCTGGCTCAAGGCTACCAGCCGGCGGAGGAGCATGAACACCGCCCTGCCTGTCGGGTCGAGGGAACGGAATCGCCGATGGATCTGGTGGTTATGGCGGCGTAGCGGCTAGAGCATATTCAGCCTGAACGAAAAAAGCTCAACCCGTCTATTTATACGGATCGGCTGCGTCGCGCAGCCCGTCCCCGAGAAAATTAAACGCCAGGACGACAATGACGACCGGCAATACCGGCAGCATCAGCCACGGGTAAAGCACGACCACATTCATGTTCTGCGCTTCCGCCAGCAGGACGCCCCAGCTGGTGATGGGGGGGCGCAGGCCCAACCCCAGGAAACTGAGCGCGGTTTCGCCCAAAATCATATTGGGAACCGACAGGGTGGCGGATGCGATCAGATGGCTCATGAAAGATGGCAGCATGTGTCGCGCGATGACCCGTTTTGGCGGTGCGCCCATCAGGATGGCGGCGGTGACGAAGTCTTCCTCGCGAACCGCCAGTAATTTTGAGCGCACCGCGCGGGCAAGCCCGGTCCAGTCAAGCAGGCCGAGAATGAGGGTGATCCCGAAATAGATGATGATCGGGCTCCAGGTCACCGGCAGGGCAGCCGACAGCGCCATCCAGAGGGGAAGCTCGGGGAACGACCGCAGAATCTCGATCCCGCGCTGGGTCAGATTGTCGATCCAGCCGCCGTAATAGCCGGCAAGACCTCCGATCACCATGCCGAGAATGAAGCTGATGGCGATACCGAACAGTCCGACTGTCAACGATATTCGGGCGCCTAGAATAATCCGGGACAGCATGTCACGACCGAGCCGGTCGGTGCCAAACAGGAACATGACCTCACCCCTGGCCGGGCAAATCAGGTGAAACGATGCCTTGAACAGCCCCCAAAATTCGTATTCATCGCCCGCGCAAAAAAATCGGATTGGATGAACTTTACTGGAATTGTCAGTGTATTCCCGCTTCAGATTAGTCATGTTGAGCCGATAATCGAGCCCGTAGACAAAGGGGCCGACAAATCGGCCCTCATGAAACAGATGAAGCGACTGCGGCGGTGCGTAGATGTACTCGATATTACGTGAGTGCAGATCGTAGGGCGCGATGACCTCGCTGATCAATGTCGACCCATACATCAGGATGAGCACAATGCCGGACGCAACGGCGAGCCTGTGCCGCCGCAACCGCCACCACATCATGCGCCATTGAGATGCCATGTAGTAACGTTCCTGCGCGGCGGTCAGCGTTTCGGCGGCCTGCGGCTCGAAGGGTGCCGGGGAAACCCAGTGTTCGAGCCTGCCATCAGCCGAAGCCGGGGTGCTCGTGGGGGTGTCCGTGGTCATCGGCTGATCCCGCCCTGCATTCTGATCCGTGGATCAAGGACGGCCAGCGCCAGATCGGACAGAAACACGCCGACCACAGTCAGTGATGCAAGGAACATAAGGAACGATCCGGCAAGATACATGTCCTGACTGCGCAGCGCGTCCAGCAGCATAGGACCGGTGGTCGGCAGCGACAGGACGACGGAGACAATGGCCGCCCCGCTGACGACTTGCGGCAGCATGTTACCGATATCGGCAACAAACGGATTGAGCGCGACCCGCAGCGGGTATTTCAGCAACAGGCGCATGGGCGCTAGCCCCTTTGCCCGCGCAGTGACGACATATTGCTTTTGCAGCTCATCCAGCAGATTGGCCCGCAGCCGGCGGATCATGCCGGCGGTCCCCGATGTTCCGATCACGACCACCGGCACCCAGAGATGCTCCAGCACCGACAACGCCTTGCCGGTGCTCCAGGGCTGGCCGATAAATTTTGCGTCCATCAGCCCGCCGAACGATGTCCCGAAATAGGTATTGGCAACATAAAGCAGCGCGAGCGCCAACAAAAAGTTGGGCGTCGCCAATCCTAAAAAGCCCAGAAATGTAAGGCCATAATCACCCAGGCTGTACTGGTGCGTCGCCGAATAGACTCCGATGGGAAATGAAACAGCCCAGGTGAAAAGAATGGTGGTGAAGGATACGATAAAAGTCAGCCACAGCCGGTCGCCGACGACTTCGCTCACGGGCAGGCTGTATTCGAATGAATAACCGAAATCGCCCTGAAGCATACCGAACAACCAAAGGCCGTATTGTTCCCACATGGGTTTGTGAAACCCATATTGTTCGCGCAGAAAGGCTATTTTTTCTTCACTGACGGCCTCGCCCTGGCTTTGAAGCTCGGCGACATAAGACGACAGGTAATCGCCTGGCGGCAGTTGTATAATCACGAAAACAATAGCGCTGATGACGAGCAGAGTCGGTATCATGATCAGCAGGCGGTGGATTAAATAACCGAACATGGCGCGTTTCAGTTCGCCTTTCTGTCTTGATCGGCGAACCAGAACGTGTCGGGACGGTAAACCCCGAGATGAGCGCCCGGGCTCCAGTTGTAGGTGCCCTTCTTCGGGACGTTGCGCAGGGCTTTATTGACCACCACTGGCTGCGGCACGGCGGCGATGACGCCGATTGAAAAAACCTGCTCAGCGTGAATGTCGAGCATGCGGCGCCAAATCTTGGCGCGTTGCTCGCGGTCGACGGATTTCCGCCAGGCTAGGTAGAGGTCCAACAGTTCCACGGCTTCGGGCGTTGCGGGGCGTTCACCGACCGCGCCGCGCGACTGGAAATACTGGCCCCATTTCGGCCATTGCAGATGCTGCTGGCTGGTTGGGGCGAGTTCTTCCGGGCTTGAGTCGGGGGTCGGTAGCGCGTTTGGCAGTCCGGACCAGACCGACATCAATGTTTCGCCGGTGAATATCCGATTGCGAAAAACCTCGCGCTGGCTGGGACGGGTAAACAATTTTATTCCGGCTGCCTTCCAGGTGTCGTGAACCAGCTCCAAAACGTCGGCCTGCTCCGTGTCTTCGCCTGATGTCTCGATGATGATTTCCATCGGCCGCCCGTCGGGCAAAAGCCGGATGCCGCGATCGTTGCGTTTCTCCAGCCCCAGCGCATCAAGCATCGCGTTGGCTTTCTTCAAATCAAAGGTGGCCCATTTTTCTCTGTATTCCGGTTGGTAAAGCCCGCTGTCCGGCAGGACGGTATTGTTTCCCTCCAGCGTCAGGCCGAAATAGACCGCCTGGTTGATTTCGTGTCGGTTGATTGCAAGCGAAAGCGCGCGCCGGAACTGGACATTGCGGAACAGTTTTCGCCAGGCCGGGTCATTGGCATTCAGATTGGGAAATAGCGCGAAATGGGCTCCCATCGCGGTTTTCCAAAGATTGACGGCATAGCCGTTGCGGTTCTCTCCCTTCTTCAGAAACGTGTAATCGCTGAAATGGATATAGCGTGCTTGCAGATCGCTTTCGCCTGCGCCGGTTTTGCCAGGGATGATCTGTGAAGCCGCCACGTTGATATTGACCAGGTCGATATAGGGCAGCTGCAGGCCATTTTCGTCGATCCGGTGGAAATAGGGGTTGCGGTCAAAAGTGAAACGCTGCGCCGGCGGTTTGGTCTGGGCTACCCAAGGCTGCAGGGTCGGCAGTTTGGGATTGTCGTTTTTGTATTGATTGTCTTTTCAGTTGTGCAGCGCCGCCCAGTTGCGGCGCCCGGATTTGACGACCAGTTCTTTCAGTTTACTGGCATTGGCGAAACGCTTGTGAAACTGTTTCAGATAGTGCGACGGGCGATAAAGATACAGTGGCGTCGGCCCGGCAAGCGCCGGCAGGAAATCTGGATTTGGCTGAGACCAGGCGAACCGGATAGTGGTGTCATCGAGAATTTCAAAAACCGGCTTTTCGCCGTTGACCAGGAGCGCGCTGGGCGGCCCCACCGGAGATAGCTGCTTGTTGTTGGCGATGTCTTCCCAATAGTAGCGGAAATCCTCTGCCGTGAAGGGGTGGCCATCGGACCAGCGGTGACCTTTGCGCAGATGCAGCGTGAAGCGCCGGCCATCCTCCACATCCAGTTTTTTCAGAATATCGGGAACAAGCTCGTATTGCTCATTGTACCCGACGAGCCGCGCATAGCCGTAGACCACCATCATCCGGATGTCCTTGGCGCGCGACATCAAGAGCGTGAGCGTTCCACCATGCCGTCCCGCCCGCCAATCGTCCCGCTGGCCGCGTACCACCAGCGGTTCCTGGGGAACGCGGGCTGTGACCGGCGGCAGCTTGCCGCTTTTGACTTCGTCGGCCAGCGCCGGTGGCTCGACCAGCGTCACGGCTCCCGCGCCTGCTGGAAGGATGCCGCCCGAACCCAGCAGCGCCGCCACCATCAGGACAAGGCGCCCCGGAATCATTGGATGAAACTTTCCGCTGGGACAGACAAATCGGCGCGGACGAAATGATCGTTGCCCAGATCGATCAGACCGATGCGCCGGCCGTCTTTTGAAGGATCAATGGTAAAGGGCGCCGGCCATTCGGCGGGATCCGATGCGCGCCCTTCCATCAAGGCGACAAGATCGAGGCGCCGGTCAGGATTCGGTTCCGGCACCGCGGAGAGCAGCGCCTTGGTGTAGGGATGCACCGGCTGTTTGAACAACAGCTCGCGCGGCGCGGTTTCGACCATGCGGCCGGCGCACATCACGGCGATAAAGTCTGCGATATAATCCACGACCGCGAGATTATGCGAAACGAATATATATGTCAGCTGTAACTCCTGCTGCAGGTCTTTAAGCAGGTTAAGAATCTGTGCCTGTACCGATACGTCGAGTGCCGAGACCGGCTCGTCGCACAGCAGCAAGTCGGGTTTGAGCGCCAGCGCCCGGGCGATGCCGATCCGCTGCCGCTGCCCGCCGGAAAAACTGTGCGGGTACCGGTTGAGAAAGCGCGGGTCGAGTCCGACCAGGGCAAGTAATTCGCGCACCATCTCGGTTCGGTAGGCTTCGTCCCCGATTTCATGAATGATCAGCGGTTCGGAAATGATGTCATAGACCGTCATGCGGGGATTGAGCGCGCTGAACGGATCCTGAAAGATGAACTGGATTCTTTGCCGGCAGGCGAGCAATTCCTTGGGACCCGCTTCGGCGAGATTAAGCAGCGTGCCGCGATCGTCATAGGTGATGGTGCCGGAATCCGGTTCCAGCGCCCGCATGATCAGTTTGCTGAGGGTAGTCTTGCCGCTGCCGCTTTCGCCCACGATGCCGAGACACTTGCCCCGCGGTACGTCGAAGCTGATGTCGTCGACCGCCAGAATAGTACGCGCTTCACCGCGACCCATAAAGCCGCCCTGGCGTAGTCGAAAAGATTTGCTGAGGCCTTTTACCTGCAGCAGCGGCCGGTCTTCGCGCGTGCCGGAATCGGCCCAGCCGTCTTTCGCGGAAATCAGGTGGCCGGTCGAATGGGTAATTTCGCGCAACGGCGTCAGCCGCTCGCCGGGCGCCATATCGAAACGCGGTACCGCGCGCAGCAGGGCCTTCAGATAATCGTGGCCGGGATTGCGGAAAATATCGTCCAGAGTGCCGCTTTCCAGCACCTGGCCGTGATACATCACCACGACTTCATCGGCGACGTTGGCGACAACGCCAAGATCGTGCGTGATCATCAGAACCGACATGCCCAGCTCTTGCTGCAGATCCCTGATCAATTTCAGAATCTGCGCCTGAATGGTCACGTCAAGCGCCGTCGTCGGCTCGTCGGCGATCAACAGCGCCGGATGGCAGACAAGGGCCATGGCGATCATGGCGCGCTGCCGCAATCCACCCGATAGTTCGAAGGGGTAGGTACGCATGGCCTGCGACGGGTTGGGAAAACCGACCAGCCGCAACATGTCGGTGGCGAGTTCCAGGCCTTCCGGCTTGCTGGCGTTGCGGTGCAGGTGCAGCGCTTCGCTCACCTGATCGCCGACCGTATGAAGCGGCGACAGCGACGTCATGGGCTCCTGAAAAATGATTGAAATATTACCGCCGCGTACGGCCCGCATTCGCGGTCCATCCGGGTCGAGCCCCGTGATGTCGGTTTCCGAGCCCGGGGTCTTCGGGTCGCGGAAGATTATTTTGCCGCCGCTTATGGTCGCTGCCGATGGCAGAATGCGGAGGATGGTTTGTGAGACCACCGATTTTCCCGACCCGGATTCGCCGACCAGCGCGACTGTCCGGTTCGCCGGCACCCGAAACGAAACGCCGTTTACCGCGTGGATCACGGCTTCGTGCAGGCGGAAATCGACCCTTAAGTCCGATACGGTGAGGACGTCGGTCATCGGACTTGGTTCATCTCCGGGCTTCTTTCCGTTAAATGATCGGTCGGCAGTTCGAGGGCGCGTAGATTTTCCTGAGTCGATGGCGACAGGGGCAATCCGCGCCGCGCCGCCGCACGCGCCGCCGCACGCGTGATACTCTCAAAGCCTTCCATGGCGGATTCGAGCCGCAATGTGGCATCAGTGCTTTTAAGGGTTAGCTGCATCCATCCCTCGGAACGGTCCCGTTTGGTGGCGAAATAACGCAACTCAAGTGACGCAATATCCTGCCATAAAATCATTTTAGACCGTAACGCGGTGACGGCCAAACCTTCCTCGGACGATTGCACGTTCGTCCGGCCGCGGACCCAGGTTCGTCCGGCAAAGATAATGAACAGGATCCCGAGCAGGCTTAGAACGACCCCGGCCGCGGAGTTTGCCGGTATCGCCGTGAAGGGTCCCCATGTGAGCAGGCCGCCGACACTTGCCCGTATGTAGTCCGGGACGATCGTGTGTTTGGGATAGCGATGGCTGGTCATGAAGCCGCCAATAGTCTGGCGGCCACAAGTTGGGCAAGCAGTTTGGCGGATACCGCGGCCCCATCCGTCTGGATCCCGACCGCATCGGTGCGCGGGCCATCGAGGGCGGCTTCCACCGCACTGGCGAGCCGGTCAGGCGACAGCTCATCTTCCCATACGACCTGCAGCGCTCCTCGCTCCTGCAACAGACCCGCCCGTAGTGTTTGTTCGGTTTCCTTGCCGCCGGCATAGGGTGCGATGACGGCGCGCACCTTAGCGGCCAGAACATCCATGATTGTGTTGTAACCGCCCTGGGATATGGACAGCACGCAGTTGGCCAGCAGCGCCGTGAAATCAGGCCGTGCCCGCTCGACGATCACGCCGTCAGGCGCCAGGCGCCGCAAACGCTCAAACCCATCCTGGGAAAGCGATGGACCGGCCAGCAGCCGCCACGTCGCCTCCTTAAGCCGGGTCTTGCCGCGGGCTGAAATAGCGGCGGTCAATAGCGGTTCGCTCAAGGCGCCGCCGCCGGCGGATACGATGACCTCATTCTGGCCGAGGCCGCTTTCGGCCGCGCCGGTAGGCGGCGGATCGACGATATAGCCGGTATAGGCCAGCCAGTCGGCTATCTCGCCGGCCAGCGGGAAAGTCTGCTCGAACGGCACCAGATCCGGATCGCCATGGATCAGCACCTTGTCATAATATTGTCTGATGGTCGCGACCATTTCCGGGCCACGCTCCGGTTTGGACGGGGCCACCAGAATATCGCGGACCGAACAAACGATTGATGGTTTTGGGCTCCGCGCCCGGGCGGCTTCCAGAAGCGGAATGATTTCCGATCGCAAACCGCGGCGGCCGAATGGAAACAGTTCGGTCAGGATCAGGTCGGGCTGCACGCGGGCGAGCGTTTCCAGCAGCCGGTCGCGTCTCTCAAGCCGATAGGAATCGTCGATCGGCCGGTCATCGTCATCCAGCATGACCGCGAAATGTTCGTCGGCGCTCCGCATCGGCGCCAGCTGGACAAAATCCGCCGTCCCAATATCCAGCCCCGGCACCGCCTTGCCGCCTGACACGATGGTCACCGCGAAACCGGCCTCTTCCATGGCCCGCGAAAGGGTCGCCGCCCGTTTCAAATGGCCGATCCCCAGCAGGTGCTGGACATAAAACAGCGCTCGCGGCTGGAAGGGCGCGGTCATTCGGCGACCAGGCTGATATTCAGGCGGTCGATAGCAACGATACCGTCCGCCGATACCGTGAACAGGTGGACGCTTGCCCAGTCCATTTCATGCGGCGGCTTTTTGGTCATGTTCCATCCGGTCGCCAGGGAGATCATGGCGCGGATAATGCCCTGATGAGCCACCGCGCCGGTGGGCCGGCCGCTGGCGGCGACCCCGGCGACCCAATTTTCAACCCGGGTGCGTACATCGCGGGGGGATTCACCGCCATCCGGCCGCAGGTCAAGTCCCATGTCGGCGCGCCGTTGAAACTCATCGCCGTAGATTTCTCTCAACTCCTCGCCCGTGCGTCCCTCCCATTCGCCCCAATGCATTTCGACAATGGCCGGCTCGGTCTCAACCGCAAGACCAAGGTGCGCGGCGGTTTGCTGGGCTCGGGTAAGCGGGCTGGCGACCCAATGATAGGCGGCGAATTCGTCGGGCACGCGCCACCCGGATACCTTGGCGTGTCCGTCCGGGCTCAAGGGCACATCTGTTTGGCCCTGCAGCCTTTTCTGTTCGTTCCAGACGGTTGGTCCGTGCCGGATAAGCGCAAGCGGCGTCATGCGGCTCTCCGTTGTTGAGCGGTTGTCACAATGTCGTCAAGCGCGGCCGCCGCCGCCTCAAGCGAATGCTCGTTGGCGACAGTTATTCGCGCCGCGCCGCCCATGACTTTACGCCGCGCCGGATCGCCCAATAGCCCTGCGATCGCATCGGCAAACGCCGCCACATTGCCTTCCGGCGTCAGCAGGCCCGTAATGCCGTGGCGGACAATCTCGGCAACGCCGCCGGCATCGCCGGCGATGACCGGCAGGCCGGCGGCCTGCGCCTCGAGAATGGCCATGCCATAGGCTTCCCTGACAGCCGGCCACACAAACAGATCCGCCGTGCTGAGCAGCTCTGGCAGTTCATCGGTCTCGCGGCGCCCCAGAAACCGCACGCGGTCCTCGCCCAGCGGCGCCATCAGCGCTTCCACCTCGGCCCGTGCGGCGCCGTCCCCGACGATCGCCAATTGCCATGGCAACGCCTCCAACCCTGCCAGCGCCTCAGCCAGCACGCGATAGGACGCCAACTTATCGCCATGACGCATCATGGCGGTAGTCATGAGCACGGGGACCGCTGATTTACGTGCGGGATCTTGGGTTCTCTCAAAGGGTCTTGAGTCAATAAAGGGCCGCAGGGAAACGACGCGGCCGGGATCGCGCAGCAGCGGTACGACACACGGAAGATTGGATGAATTAATTCCTATTATTCTGTCCGCCGCGCGGATCGCCGCCGCGGCGCCGTCGTGGCCGATGGCCCAGGGCCCGCCCTGGCGTTTCGGCGCATGGGATGCCTCGGCGATGACATAGGGAATGCCGAGCGCTTCGCTGACCATCGGGCCGATCCAGTCAGGCGCCTTGTAATAGACATGATAGGTGAACCAGAGGTCGGGCCGGTCGGCGGCGCCGGCTGCGTACCGGCGGATGAGGCGGGCGGCAAGCCGTTGTCCGGTATCGCGGAGACGCGCCTGCCGGTTCTCATCGCCGGCCCCGTCACGGCTGCGAAAGATCGATGCGATTTCCACCCGGTGGCCGGCCAGTTCCAGGGCCGCCATCAAGGCCCGTGCCATTCGCCGATCGCCCGATGGTGTTGACGCGGTCGGCGGTTTCATGGGCGCGTGGAAGGCGATCCGCATCAGGCTGACTTTACCAGCGCGGGCGTGCGGTCATCGTCTGAAGAGTCCGGTTTTTCCGGTGATGTCGTCTTCAGGCCGAATTTAGCGGCCAGCCGGCCGATTGCCGTATCGAAGGAAAAATGTTCCGCTACCGTATGGCGGCCGGCCGCGCCCAGCAAATTCCGCTTTTGCGGGTCGACGATCAACTCACGCAAAATCGCCGTCAGGCAATCGGGATCATTCGCCGGGACCAGGCGTCCGTTGATACCTTCCTTGATCAATTCCGGAACGCCGGAAATTTCCGACGCAACGCAGGCCAGCCCCTGGCTCTGTGCTTCCAACAGCACGTTGGGCAGGCCATCGCGGTCGCCGTCGCCGGCGATTCGGTTCGCCAGCACGAACAGATCCGATGACCGGTAATGCTCCAGAACCTTTTCCTGAGGCAGACTGCCGAGCCAGTCTATCCGGCTGTTGATTCCGGCGGCGTCAGCCTGCCGCTTCAATTGTTTCAATAGGCCGCCGCCGCCAATATGCACCCAGCGCCATGATAGATCTTTCGGCAGGGCCGCAAGCGCCGCGATCAGAATGTCGTGGCCCTTCTTCTCAACCGCGCGGCCTACGGTCAGAAGCCTGACCGGATCGTCCATTTGGCTGCCGTCTCGATTGGCGCGCGCTCCGGCAGGTTCGGTAAAGCGGGTCAGGTCCAGCCCATGATAAACCAATGCCAGACTTTCGGTATTATCGCTTCGTGCACGAAGATAATCATAGGCGCTTTTCGAACAGGTCACCGCCCAACGGCAATCCGCCAGCTTTTCCCGCAGCTCACAGTCGGGCGACGTCCAGATGTCCTTGGCGTGCGCCGAAACGCTCCATCCGATGCCTCGCATGATCGCGGCGTAACGCGTAACGGATGCCGGGGTGTGGATGAAATGGGCATGCAATTGGTCCACGTCGTCCGGCAGCTCAGCCGCCAGAACCGCGGCCTGGCCGAACCGGCGGATGCGGTTCGGCGTCGGGTCGCGCCTGAGATCGCGCAGCCAGACGCGGCGCGCCTGTCCCCATCCCGGCAGGCGTGCCGCCGTACGGATACCGCGCCATACCCGCCGCGGCTCCTGGTGCAGATATTCAGGCAAGTAACACACCGGCGCCTTGATCTCACTGTGTACCGGGTGGGTCGCGCTGTCCGTCGGGTGACGCAACGAGACCAGGCGAATATCCAGTCCGGCCCGTTCCAGCCCAAGGATTTCCTGGGCGATAAATGTTTCCGACAGGCGGGGATAGCCCTTCAGGACAAAAGCGACGGCGCCTGCCATGGGCGTCAGCTTTTCTGGCGTTCCAGCGCGACCGGCCGCCGCGCCCGCCCGGCGATGATGCGATCGGTCAGCCGGTTTACGTTTTGCAGCCCGTCAAGCAGGCCCGGCACAACGGTTTCCGACGGGCGGCGCTGTTGCGGCAGATGACGCAGCGCTGTGGCCATTTGCTTTGCATCGCGCGTGTCATCGTCCTCGAGACATTTTACGAGCCCCAATTCGTCGGCCCGCTGCGCGCGAATAAGCTGTTCGCGCCGCGGTACGCTGCGGGGCACGATGAGCGCCGGCTTGTCGAACGACAGGATCTCGCAAAACGTATTGTACCCGCCCATCGCGACGATACCGACGGCCTGCTGTATCAGGGATTCTATGCCGGGATCAAAGGTAATTGCTTCGACGTTTAAAAGCCGGTCGACGCGGTCAAGGAACGCATCTTGTGCATCGGATGGCATAAACGGACCCAGAACCACAAGCGCCGGAAGCGCCATTGGCTCACGCAGTTCATAAGCCCTCAGCACCCAATCGACCAACGCCTCCCCATCGCCGCCGCCGCCCGCGGTCACCAGCAAATAGGGCCCGTCGATGGGCGCTTCATGGGTCGATGCGCGCGCATTGGGATCCGCCTCACGGCGCAAATAACCGGTGTATACGGTCTTGTGATGAACTGACGGCGGCAGATCGATTTCTTCCAGCGGATTGCAGACCTGCGGCAGGCCGTATACCCAGACTTCATCATAAAGGTCCCGCAACGCAGGGACGGCATTCTTGCGCTCCCATTCCTGCGCCAGTAAAACCGGATCGTCCATCACATCGCGCAGACCGAGCACAAGGGGCACGCCGCGCGCTTTCAGCATCTCCAGGGTGTCGCGCACTTCACCGCGCAATCCCAGCGGTTCCTTGTCGACGATAAAGAGGTCGGGATTGAAGGTCTCCGCGGTATGGCGGATGATGCTTGATCTTAGGGCGAGCGTGTCCTCCACACGGATATGAAGGCTGTGTGAGATGTAATCTCCGTTGCGAGGTTTGATAACGCCCGGGATGCGTACGAAATCGACCCGGCTTCGAAAATCGAAGCTACCGATAATCGGAGAGCCGGATAGAATAAGAACGGACATCTCGGGATGGCTGTCGACCAAGGCGTGCGCAATGGCCCGGCATCGCCGAAGGTGCCCCAGTCCAAAGCTGTCGTGACTGTATATCAATACCCGTTGCGGCATATTTTGCCTCATCCCGGAGCTGGCCAAATTTTTTTCACTATGGCACAGACGGTTACTTTTGTTCCACCCAAGGCAGCGCCTTATCTGCGTCAATGAACTGCCAGGGCAACTTGCCGTTGGCCAGGGTTGTCATTCGCTCAGCAATAACCTGCTCGGCTCTATAGAGACCGCCCAGAAATACGCATGGCGTCTCGCCGACGCTTGCGGCTATCACCGTGCCCTCGGACAATTCCAGATCCAGCGCGGTCTGAACCAGTTCCTGCGAAATCTCCAGCAACTCGACGGCAAGCGGAACAAGCTCCGCGGTCGGCAGGCCACAGTGGCCATCGTCCATGGCTTCCGTCAGAGCATAGGAGATTCCGGCTCGGACCCGGATCATGGCCGTCTTCTCGATGCCGAGCTTAATGGCGATTGCATCGGCGGTCTTGAACCCGATGCCACGGATGTCGCGGGCCAACCGGTATGGGTTTTCGGTCATCACCTGAACAGCGTCGGAGCCGTAGGTCTTGTAGATACGCACCGCCCGCGCCGTGCCGACGCCGTTGCTGTGCAGGAAGACCATGATCTCTCGGATGATCTTCTGCTCGGCCCAGGCATCCGTAATGCGTTTGGCGCGGAAGACGCCAATGCCGGTGACCTCACGTAGCCGTTCCGGTTCCGCCTCAATGATGTCGAAGACCTTATCGCCAAAAGCCTGAACCATTTTCCTGGCATAGACCGGGCCGATGCCGCGGACCATCCCGGAGCCGAGGTATTTTTCTATGCCGTCCATCGACGTCGGCGCGGATGTGCGCATGAAGCGCGCCTTGAACTGCTGCCCGTGGGTGTGGTCGTTGACCCATTCCCCGGAGGCCGTAATCCACTCGCCTGCAGAAATCATGGCGGCGTGGCCGATGACGGTGACAAGTTCGCGATGTCCGCGCGCCTTGGCCCGCAGAACACAAAAACCGTTATCGCTGTTATGGAACGTAACGCGTTCGACGAGACCAGCCAGAACTTCCTGTGTTGCGGGTTCCGGTTGGGGCCTCGCAGGAGCGCTCACGATGTGCCGAGTTCCGTTGCGGTCAATAATTCCTTGATGGTGGCGAACTGCCCCGCCCGCTTGGCGATTGTCGAAGGACTTTCCTTGATAAGATCGTCGTCATCCTCGTTGGGGAGGCTTTTCTCATGCAGTTCCCGTTCAATCCGCGCGATGTGGCTCCTTATTTCAAGGGGAGTGAACATCAGCCTCACCTGGGAGACAAACCGAGGAAGCTCCCGAGCAAATTCCCGGTGCTCTTCAGCTGCTTCAGCGAAGTTTAGCAGCTTTTCTGCAACGAGATAATCGAATGCAGCTTTCAGTCCATAGCGCTGCTTGATGCCTTGCGCGGCTTCATACTGCTCAACCCATATCTCGTGTAGTTTTTGAGCGGTCATAAGTGAGCCTATCGTTAGTCAGTATCCGGATTGGATTTTCAGGCCTCTTTCACTTTCCTTCGAGCGGCCATGCCTGAGGCTTCGCTGAACAGGTGGCGTGGAATATTTATGAGGGCAAAGCGCCGCCGGGATTCGGGAAGAGATTCGTGATCCGCATCGATAGAAATTTCGATGGTTTCGTCACTTGAGTGGATTTCGACCCGTATCGGTGCGTCTCCGAAGTCAACTTCGTGTCGACGGCCATTTTTTCCTCGGATAATGACGTGGGGCAATGCTTCGCTCCCTCTTGTGGCCATGGAAGTCACCGGCTCCTCTAGCCGCCCATCCAGTCGCCCCACTATAATCGATCGAGAGAATTAGTCACGTCGGGGACGGAACCCGAAGGAGCTACAGCCATCCCTGCGCGCTGAAGGCTCCAAAAAAAACTCCTCGAAACAGTGGCTTCGGCACACGCCGAGGCGCCCGGCAAGCGGGTCGAGGTCTGGGCCTTCGATGAGCATCGGCTCGGCCTGAAGCCGCTGTCGCGTCGCGTCTGGGCCAGCTGGCTGGTGATAAGTAGGGCTGAGTTCTGGTATCGGGGTATTGTCAGTGTATGACTGTGATAACGACCGGACGGAATACGCAATTTTCAGTTGGTGTGTTGCGTAAATTTGTTTTTACTCAGAATTTGGGAATATGCACCGTGATTTATAGATTACTGATTATTTGAAAATATTCTATCGACACGAATTCGTTTTTGTCGCCTTCGCGCTTTGTTAGTATATGTTCGAAGTTGCATGACAGTTTTTCAGGATTTGCTATGCGGCTTGTCGATGGAAATCTATTTTTTGCGCCTTCTGACCTGATCTCATACATGGAATCGGCCCTCGCCTCCCATATGGAGAGGCATCGTCTCGTTGCCCCCGCCATCAGCGAATTGATCAACCAGGAAGATCCCTTGCTCAAAACCCTCCAGCAGAAAGGGTTTGATCACGAAGATGCATTTTTGGTTTCCCTGAAAGCCGAAGGGAAGACAGTTGTAGAGATCGAGCGAGCATCGCAGGAGGTGATGTTAACACAAACCAGAGAGGCCATGGCAGACGGGGCCGATATTATTGCCCAGGCCTATCTCCAGCTCTACAACTTCGGGGGGATGGCTGACTTCCTCGTTAAGATCTCAGGTGCATCACGATTGGGAGATTTCCACTACGAGGTATGGGATACAAAGCTTTCCAAGAAGATGAAACCTTACTTCGCGATCCAACTCTGCTGTTACGCGGAGATGTTGGAGAGCGAACAAGGCGTGAGACCGCAAAACGTTGCCATAGTCCTTGGCAACAATGAGATAACGCCACTCCGGGTTCAGGATTATTTCGGATATTATAGCGCTCTCAAGGCGTCCTTCCTTCAATTCCATAACGGCTGGGGACCGGACAAGCTCCCAGATCCAGCAGACAGCATTTCCCATGGACGGTGGTCCCAATATGCAGGCAGGCTTCTTGAGGAACGCCGACACCTATCTCTGGTCGCTAATATCACAAGGACGCAGATCAAACGCCTTGAGGCTTCTGGCGTTTCCACGATAGACGAACTGTCCGTTACTAAGCTCAGGTCTATTCCAAAGCTTAACAGCGACATCTTTGATCGCCTCAAAGCACAGGCGGAAATTCAGATTGGATCTGAAGGGGTGGAAAAGCCGCTCTACAAAGTCCTTCCGCATGAACCTGGTCGCGCGCTCGGCTTGGCTCTATTGCCTCATCACTCAGCCTCGGATGTCTTTTTCGATATCGAGGGCTTTCCTCTGATTGACGGCGGCCTGGAGTATCTTTGGGGAGCCACGTACTTCGATGAGAAGGGAAAGCGGACATTTCGCGATTTCTGGGCTCATGACCAAGCCGAAGAGAAACAGGCATTCACCGATTTTGTCGACTGGGTTTTCGATCGATGGCGCCAGGATCCATCGATGCATATCTATCATTATGCATCTTACGAAGTGACCGCGCTGCGCAGGTTAATGGGCCGCTACGGCGTTCGCGAGCATCAGGTGGATACGCTGCTTAGAAACGAAGTCTTCGTCGACCTCTACACCGTCGTGCGGCATGGCGTTTTGGTTGGCGAGCCCAGCTACTCGATTAAGAACGTGGAACATATCTATCGGGGGAAACGCGACACGGACGTCGCGAGTGGTAGCGAGTCTGTTGTGGTCTACGAGGAATGGAGAGCCAACCCCGATGGCATGACATGGGAGGTCTCACCTGTCCTGAGAGCGATCCGCGATTATAATATTGACGACTGCAATTCCACCCAGGAGTTGGCCGAATGGCTCATGTCCGAGCAATCAGCAAATGGAATTGACTACGTCGGGGATACGCCCAATGAGAGCACAGAGGAGGACGAAGAAGAAACAGAGGTCACCCGCCTTCGTGACAAGCTGCTGGGGATGGCAGAGCTAGAGCCAGACGAGGAAAAGCAATCTGTCCTCAGAAACCTCGCTTGGCTGCTTGAATTCCATAAACGTGAGAATAAGCCGACCTGGTGGCGTCTGTTTGATCGCCTCGGTCTGACTGAGGTTGACTTGCATGACGATATGGATTGCCTAGTCGGAATCCAAAGAACTGCAAAGGAACCTTTCCTCCCCTCCGCCCGAGCGCGCAACAAGGTGTATGAATACGCCTTTGATCCAAACCAGCCGTTCAAAGGGCAGGCTCGCAGATTTTATGTTCTGGGCGAGGACAACGTTAAAGTCAGTTGCATCGATTATGATCCAGAACAGGGACTCATCTGCCTTCAGTCAAAAACAGAGCCCGCAGATCGGCTTTCGCTAGTTCCAGATGAATATGTAAACCCATTGCCAATCCCGACTGCCGTTCAGGACGTCATCGAGAAACTCCTGGTCAGCGATTTTTCTCAAAGTGCCATTGTCGATTTCCTGTTCCGCAAGAAACCAAACTTCACGGACGGACGTAAGGACCTCATAATTGCATCTGATCTAGAGGGGCCGGCCTTTATAAATTCTGTAATCTCCGCCGCCAGTGCACTGAAAGATAGCTATCTTTGTATTCAGGGTCCTCCAGGCGCCGGCAAAACCTTTACGGCACGTCATATCATTGGGGCTCTTCTTGATAGGGGAAAACGGGTTGGCATCTCCTCGAACAGCCACAAAGCCATCACAAACCTGATGTCCGGTGTTGCCGATCACGTTCTGGAAAACGGCATCGAAGCTACACTGATCAAAGTTGGAGGGGATGAAGACGATCCCATTTTCGATAAACCCAACGTCCATCACCGAAAGAACGCGACCTCTAGCCAAGGAGATTTGAACAAAAAATCATTATGTGTTGGCGGCACCGCCTGGCTGTTTTGCAATGATGTTATGTCCCCAGACAAGGGGTTTGAAAAGTTTGACTATCTGTTCGTCGATGAGGCTGGGCAAGTATCTCTCGCCAATCTCGTCGGGATGAGCCGATCAGCCAAAAATATTATTCTCGCAGGAGACCAGATGCAGCTTGGCCAGCCCACCCAAGGGAGCCATCCAGATCAGAGTGGCCAGTCAGTACTCGAGTATCTTCTGCAGGGGCAGGCGACGATCGCCCCCGACATGGGCGTATTTCTTCCGAAATCCTACCGGATGCACCCTGATGTCTGCACCCTGATTTCAAATCAGGTGTACGATGGCCGGCTGAAATCGGACGACTGTACGCTGACACACGAGGTCGGTGTACCCAATGAAATTCTTCCCATTCAGTCTGGCGTTCACTTTGTACCCGTCATCCACGAGGGAAACACCCAGGGCAGCGATGAGGAAGCAAAGGTGATCACAGATTTAGCAAATAGCCTAATCGGTCTTCCGTTCTGGCCTGTGGCAGAGGGGAGTACAGACAGGATAATTTCCTGGACCGATATCCTTTTTGTAGCTCCCTATAATTACCAGGTTAATTTGCTGCGAGCGGCGTTGGGATCAGAAGCTAGGGTTGGAAGTGTCGACAAGTTCCAGGGTCAGGAAGCCCCTATCGTTTTCATTTCAATGTGTGCGTCTGACGCTTCGGAAAGCCCGCGTGGAATTGACTTTCTCTTTTCTAAAAACCGGCTGAATGTCGCTATTTCGAGGGCAGAGGCTTTGGCGATCGTTGTTGGTTCTCCTAATCTTGCTACTACGCCCGTGAGTAATCTCCGCCAGATGGAACTCGTGAATTTCTATTCCGAGATCGTTCGATACGGCTCTTAAGGTAAATCGGGGAGGGGCGTCCATACCATCAGACTAAATCGGCTTGAGTGGGGGCGCGGCACGTTCCTGCGCGATCTCGTTAAATGGCTTGCCCGTCGCATCCTGAATCGCCTCGATTTTGAACGCATCGGCGAGCCGTTGGATGGTCACGTCGCAATAACGCTGATCGAGTTCGATGCCATAGCCGCATCGGCCTGTCTTTTCGGCGGCGATCAGCGTGGTGCCGCTGCCGGCGAAGGCATCGAGAACGATACCGCCCCGCTTCGAACAATCGAGAATCGCATCTGCGACCGTAAGCGCGACGGCGCTGCCCTAGGCGGCGAGCCTTGACAGCTGATCGAAACGCCAGGGCATC
>JAQBTY010000012.1 GCA_027624735.1 Pseudomonadota bacterium
GCAGGCGGCGCCGCCGTGGTCCCGCCTTCGCCGCCGCCCTTCACCCCAAGCATATTGTTGGGCGCCGGGACCTCGTTATTGGCGAGGTTGAAAGACGGGACATCGTCGGCGCGGGGCATGCAGTAATCCATGAAGGATCCGGCCACGATCTGCGCGGACTCCGCATCATAAAGGCAATGTTCCATCAGCGCCTGACCGACTCCCTGGACAATGCCGCCATGGGTCTGGCCATCGACGATCAACGGATTGATAACGCGCCCCACGTCGTCGATACCGGTATAGCGGACGATCTCGACAATTCCCGTATCAGGATCGATCTCCACCTCCGCCACGTGACAGCCATTGGGGTAGGTCGGTAGAGGCGCGGAAATTTCACCGACGGCGCGCAACCTCCCGCGCAGCTCTTCGGGTAGCTTGTCGCGCAGCGCGATTTCCGCGATATCGAACAGATGGAGCGATCGGTCGGTCCCCTCGATCGTGAAACGACCACCTTCAAAAAACAGATCTTCAGATGCCGCTTCCAGAACAAAGGCCGCGATTTTTGCCGCCCGGTCGATGATTTCCTCGCAGGTCTGTCGATAAAGATGGCCGGCAAGCCGCATGGATCGTGACGAATGGGAGCCCGATCCCGAAGCGACAAAATCCGTATCGCCGGTCCTCAGCCGCACACAGTCAAAGGGTAGCTCCAGCCAATGGGAAACCACCTGAGCATAGCTGGTTTCGTGGCCCTGCCCGCTCGATTGGGTGCCCATGACAAGATCCACGATGCCGCCAGGCTGAATTTCCATTTCGGCGCGTTCATTAGGGTACCCGGTGGCGGTCTCGATATAGTTGGCGAGTCCGATGCCGCTGAGCCTGCCCCGTGATCTCGTGGAAGCCTGGCGCGCGGCGAAGCCGTCCCAATCCGACATTTCCAGCGCCATCTCCATACTTTTGGCGAAATCGCCGCTGTCGTAGGTAACGTTGACGCCGTTGGTATAGGGGATGGCGTGGAGTGGGATCAGGTTGCGCAGCCGGAGATCTACCCGATCCATGCCGAGTTCGGCGGCCGCCATATCCACCAGACGCTCAATGACAAACATGGATTCCGGCCGTCCCGCGCCGCGATAGGATGCGGTCGCATTGGTATTGGTCAGCACGGCTTTTGAATTCACATGCGCGACCGGCATTCTGTAGACGCCGTTATAGACCGTGGGCCCGCGCGCAAGCGGCACATAGGACACCGTATGGGTACCGATATTGGCGATGTTTTCCGCCCGCATGGCGAGAAACCGCCCTTCCCGGTCAAGGGCCAGCGACACCTTTGAGATCAGATCGCGTCCGGCATAATCGCTGAGGAAGGCCTCGGAGCGGTTGCACACCCATTTGACCGGCCGGCCGGTGTGTCGGGCCGCCCAGAGCACCAGGGCGAACTCGGGATACGTATGGTTCCGCGTGCCATAGCCGCCGCCCACATCGCGTGAAATGACGCGGATTTTCTTCTTGTCCACGCCGATGGTGCCGGCCAGCTCATTCTGAAACCGGATGACGCCCTGCCCGCCTGCCTCAAGCAGGAATTGGCCGGTAGCCGCATCAAATTCGCCGAGCGCCGCACGGGGCTCCATGGGGACGCCGGTGACCCGCTGATTATTGGTTTCCAGCCGGACAATATGGGCCGCCAGCGCAAAGGCCTTGTCGCAGGCGGCCTCGTTACCTTTTTCATCGTCGACGCTGATATTACCGGGCACCTCGTCCCACAGAATCGGCGCGTCCCCGGCAAGCGCCGCGGCGGCATCGGCTACCGCCGGCAAGGGAGTCATATCGAGGCCGATCTGTTCCGCCGCATCGCGCGCCTGGGCTTCTGTTTCAGCCACCACCATGGCGACGATCTCGCCGACCCGCCGGATACGATCGGTCGCAACCGGGTAAAGCGGCGTATAAAAAATTTCCCGGCCGTCACGGTTTTTCAGCTCGACATCCTTCGGGTTGCCCCAGGCCGGCATGGGATTGAGGCCTTGGTCGAGCCAGTCCTGGCCGGTGAGAACGGCGAGCACGCCGGGCATGGCGCGGGCGATTCCGGCCGTCACCCCATGCAGCATCGCGTGGGCCTGCTCGGACCGTACCATGATGGCGCAGACCTGGTTCGGACGGCTCATGTCATCGCTGAACCGACCGGCGCCAGTCAGCAGCCGGCGGTCTTCCACCCTGGGAACCGGGGCGCCAATTCCGGTCGCGTCAGCTACGCCTGCAACCATTTATTGGTTTTTCCCGAACGGGCTATCCGGCACATCGCGGATCGAGGTGTTGGGCATGACATCGTTGCGGCGCATCTGGGCGCTGCGGCGGCCATTTTCCAGGTAATTACCCTCGGCCGCGCGCTTGGCCATGGCGTCCCATTCGTCGTTCCAGTCACCCAGCGAATAGCCATACCACGGCGCTTCCGGCGTCAAGGGCGGCAGGCCGAACTTTTCCCACAGGCCCTTGGCGTGTTCCATGTATTCACGCTTGGGCAGCGCGATGGGCGGCATGTCGGCCTTGAGCGTCGCGTCGATCAGCAGCATGGATTCCTCGCCGCCGGGGGTGCGCGGATCACGGGGGCCATACCGCACCTTGTGCTTGAGGATCTGTGCATCGAGCGAGGGATTGGCGCGGTAGGCCAGCGCCCAGAAAACCGCGTCGCCGTTATTGGGATCGATGTCGGTGTCGACCGCTATGACATATTTACCGATGGCCGCGGCCAGAGACGCCGCGCCATAAAGAGCCCGCCAGACCTCCGTAGTCGGTATGCCCCGCTCCACCTGAATGAACAGTATTTTACGAAGGTTGGTCAGGGGCTCGTGCAAAAACACCTTCTTGATGCCCTTGATCCCGAGACTGTCGCGCAGATGCGATAAATAAAGCGGCTCATAGGCGACCCGCTTGATGACGCTCGATTCCGACGGGGTGAGCTGCGAGATGATGGACGTCAGCACGGCGTCCTTGCGGTGCGTGATCGCCGTCACTTCGAAAATATTGTTGTAATCCTCCAGCGCCACATGACCGTGGCTCTCGGCGAACGGCGCTTCGGGCTCGACGTATTCGGTATCGATAAACCCTTCGATCACGATCTCGGATTCCGCCGGCACCATGATATCGATCGTCTTGCATTTAACCTGATTGATGGGCGCGCCGACCACGCCGCCGGCGACCGCCATTTCCTCGACACCGACGGGCAGTTTCTGAGGCCCCATGAAGGCCACCGCGGGCGGACAGCCGACGACGATGGCGCATGGCATCTTCTCCCCGCGCTCTTTGTACATCCGCCAATGCATCGCCCCTTCCGCGCCGCCCGGCCGCGTCACCATGCGCAGCGCCAGCCGGTCACTCGCCTTCAAACCGGCCCGGTAGGTCCCCATATTCTGGGTGCCGGTCTCGGGGTTCCGGGTGGTGACATTGGTTGCCGTGAAATAAGGCGCGCTGTCATAGCCCGGAGTCGAGATAGGAACGGGAAACGCGTCGAGCCCCTTGCCTTCACCGCGCAGATCGTCGCCTGTTATGACGACCTCGTGGCAGGCCGCGTCCTCGACCGTTCGCGGCGCGATGGGGTTGGCCATGGCATGGTTCCAGCGGGCGCCGATTTCGTCGACCGGCACGCCCATGCCGATTGAATACATCTGGGCATTGGTCGACAGCGCGCTGACCACCACCGGCATGTCGTACTTGCGGCCCTTACTGTCGACCACGTTGGTGAATTTGAATGCCTTGCGGTCGTCTTCGGGAATGCCGCCGCGGAACTGCCAGCGGACCAGCGGGTGGAGCTGGGTATCCTTATTGACCTCCGCGTCGATCACGCGGAGAAGACCGGCTTCTTCCAGCGCCGCCAGATGATCGTGAAAATCGGGATACGGCCGGCCGGTTTTCGACCCTCCAGTTTTTTTTGTCGTGGTTGCCATTCAAGTTCCCTTTGCCTATTAACCACAAATTAACGCGCCATGCGGCAGGGGTACAGGGTGCCTCGGTGATTTGATACAATTAGTATCGGGTTGGATATCGATGATCGATAAGCGGGTTTCGGATTTCGACGCGGCGCTGGCCGGCATGGCGGATGGGGTGACCATCATGTCGAGCGGCTTCGGCGCGGCGGGTGCGCCGCATGATTTGCTGGAAGCCGTGCTGGAACGCGGCTGGCGCGACCTGGTGATTATTTCCAACAACGCCGGCGAAGGCGAACGCGGCCTTATCCGGCTGATCCAGGAACGGCGGGTAGCCAAGGTGATCTGCTCGTTTCCGACCTCATCGAACTCGGAAATCATCCGGGACCTGTATTTCGCCAACCAGATCGAGCTCGAGATCGTACCGCAAGGCACGCTAAGCGAACGCATGCGCGCCGGCGGCGCCGGTATCGGCGGGTTCTACACGCGGACCTCCGTCGGTACACCGCTTGCGGACGGCAAGGAGGTACGGACCCTCGATGGGGTGGATTACGTCCTCGAGTTCCCGTTGCGCGCCGAGTTCGCCTTCATCAAGGCCAAACAGGCCGACCGCTGGGGCAACCTCATTTACAACAAATCGGCGCGCAATTTCGGCCCCACCATGGCCATGGCGGCGGACACCACGGTGGTACAGGTCGACCAGTTCGTCGAGCTCGGCGCCATCGATCCGGAACAGGTGATCACACCAGGGATCTATGTGGACCGGATGATCGAGATTCCCGGGGAAGGTCGGGGGACATGAATATGCAGAAGCTGACCCGACCGCAGATCGCCTGGCGGATCGCGCAGGATATTCCCGACGGGGCCTACGTCAATCTGGGCATTGGCGCGCCGGAGCTGATCGCCAATTATTTGCCCACGGACCGCGAAATCATCATCCACAGCGAGAACGGCATTCTCGGAATGGGCCCGACGCCGCCCAAGGGCGCCGAGGATCCCGATCTGATCAACGCGGGCAAGAAGCCGGTCACCCTGCTGCCCGGCGGCAGTTATTTTCACCACACGGATTCGTTCGCCATGATCCGGGGCAACCATCTGGATTATTGCGTGCTGGGTGCGTTTCAAATTTCGCAAGAGGGCGATCTTGCCAATTGGGCAACGCTTGATAATTCCCGCCCCCCCGGCGTCGGCGGCGCCATGGATCTGGCGGTAGGCGCCAAGAACGTCTACGTCATGACCGATCACTGCACCCGCGACGGCCAGCCCAAATTGTTGGAGACCTGCACCTATCCGCTGACCGGCCGGCGGGTGGTGGACCGGATCTATACCGATGTCGCCGTGATCGATATTGCCGAGAGCGGCTTCGTGGTTCGGGAAATGCTGGCGGGCCTGTCCGCCGATCAGCTCAGGGGGATGACGGGCGCGGACCTTACGTTTTCCGATAAATGCGCGGAATTGAAGGCGCCAGCGCTCTGATGGCGCGGCCGGTCACTCGGGGTCGAAAGTATATGCCGACAGGCCCCGGGTGTTTTCGTCGACGGTAATGCGGCGCGAGAGTGGGGGAAAGGCGCGTTCGTGGCAATCGACTCTTTCGCACAGGAAGCAATTGACGCCGATTTCCGTCACCGCCGCCGCATCGTCCAGTTTGCTGCCGTCGCTATAGACCAGACGGTCGGCGTAGCTGAGCTCACAGCCAAGACCGATCGACCGTAAATGCTCCGGCCGGCCGGTTTCGGACAAGGGACGGCTTACCGTCCGCGCGATGCTGAAAAAGCGGTTGCCGTCAGGCAGCGCTACAATTTGCGTGAGAATCTGTCCGGGTACGCGAAACGTATCGTGCACGTTCCATCGCGGGCAGGCCCCGCCCGACCGGGCAAAGGGAAAGTTGACGGGGCTGAAACGCTTGGTCACGTTGCCGGCGCTATCGAGACGGATGAGAAAAAACGGGATTCCACGCGCACCGGGCCGTTGGAGTGAGGTGAGGCGGTGACAGACCTGTTCGAAACTGGCATCGAAACGCCGGCACAGCGCGTCGCAATCGTACCTGAGTTCCTCGGCTGTGCTCCGGAAACGTTCATAGGGCATGAGTAAGGCGCCGGCGTAGTATCGCGCGAGCCCGATCCTGCAAATGCGTCGACTTTCTTCGCCGGTAAGCGGCGCGTCATTGATAATTTTATTTATAGCGTCATGCTGTTCAAGCAGGGCAATCTGCACGGCGAGCTGAAAATTCCGGCCGGGCTGGTCCAATAGTTCGGACAAGAGAAGCCGGCGCTGGTGGTAGTCATAGCGCCGCAGGGCCTTCTGCATGAGATCGCGCGGCATCACCTGAACGGCCACGCCGTGGGTATCGGCAAGATAGGTGCGCAGTTTCACGTAGGGATCGTCGCGGCTCATCCCTGCCGTCTCGTAGAGGCTTTCGGCGGCCTTATCCAGCGACGGGAAATGATTGAGCCGATCGTGAAAAAAGTCCCTTACCTCCTCGACCGGTAAACGGGCCCCGGCGGAATCGCTGCGGTCACCCTTTCCCGCGATATTATCCGCCAGCAACGATGCCGAGGTCAGACAGTCGCGATAGGCCCGGTAGAGCGCGGCTACTGCACTGGCCGCGACGGGTAGATTTGTCGCCATTTCCTGCAGATCGCTCTCGGTGAGATCGTAGTCTTTGAAGAACGGGTCGGCGAATACCTCTTTGATGGCGGAAAGTGACCCCGCGCCCTCCTCAAGGTTAATTTGGCGAAAATCTATGTCAAAGGCATCGGCGAGGCGCAGCAGAATTTGCGCCGTCAGCGGCCGCTGATTGCGCTCGATGAGGTTCTGATAGCTCGACGAAATGCCCAGATCTTCGGCCATACGCGCCTGTGTCAGGTCCATATTGCGGCGCAGACGCCGGATTTGCGGGCCTGCGAAGATCTTTCGGTCGCGAGGGCTGTTCTTTGTCATGAGTTTACAGATTTTGACAAATTGACATTAAAGAACTGTAAACAGTCATACAGATAAACCTTTTTATTTCAATCGCTTATTGAAAATTTAGCGGGATTTTGCGATAACTGTTCCCAACAAATGTGGATGGGAAATCAAATGGCGATCACCACCAAAAGCACTCCTGTCGGTGCTGACGACAGGTTAGGGGACGGCGCCCTTGTCGTGCGCGGCAAGATGGAACGCCAAGACAGTAAAATCCTGACTCCGGGCGCCCTGAAATTTGTCGCCGACCTGGAACGCGCCTTTGGACCGGTGCGACGCCGGTTGCTGGCAGCGCGGATCGAACACCAGAAGCAGTTTGATTCCGGGGCCCTGCCCACCTTTTCGTGGGACACGCTGCACACCCGCCAGGCCGACTGGCGCGTCGAATGCATCCCCCATGACCTGCGGGATCGCCGGGTGGAAATCACCGGACCGGTCGAACGCAAGATGGTCATCAACGCCCTGAATTCCGGCGCCAAGGTCTTCATGGCCGATTTCGAAGATTCCTGTGCCCCCACCTGGCGCAACATCATGGACGGCCAGTGCAACCTCCGCGATGCGGTCGACGGGTCCATCGATTACACCGATCCTAAATCCGGCAAATATTACAGCCTTAATGACCAGGTCGCGGTGCTGATCGCGCGGCCGCGCGGCTGGCACCTGACGGAGGACCACGTTCTGGTCGATGGCGCGCCCATGTCGGCCGCGTTGTTCGACTTCGGCCTATACGTTTACCACAATCACAAGGCCCTGCTCGCCAAGGGCACGCGGCCCTACTTCTATCTTCCTAAGCTGGAAAATCACGCCGAAGCGCAGCTCTGGGACGATGTTTTTGTCGCGGCGCAGGAAGCGCTCGGCATGAAGGTCGGGACGATCAAGGCGACTGTCCTGATCGAAACCTTCCCCGCCGCCTTCGAAATGGACGAAATTCTCTATGCGCTGCGCCGTCATATCGTCGGCCTCAATTGCGGTCGCTGGGACTATATTTTCAGCTTTATCAAGAGCCTCCGCAATCACGCACAATTCACCTTGCCCGACAGAAGCCTGGTAACCATGGATCGGGGCTTCCTGCGGGCATACAGCAACCTGCTGATTCAGACCTGTCACCGCCGCGGCGTTCACGCGATGGGCGGTATGGCGGCACAAATCCCGATCAGGCACGACGGAGCGGCGAACGCAGCCGCCTTAGCCAAAGTGCACGCCGACAAAGAGCGGGAGGTCAAGAACGGTCATGACGGCACCTGGGTTGCTCATCCCGGCCTCATACCGGTCGTTCTGCCCATATTCGACCGCTTTATGCCGGCGCCAAACCAAATCCATATCCATCAGCCCGATCACGCCATCGATTGCGACGCGCTTTACGCGCTGCACGATGGCGCCATCACCGAGCGGGGCTTGCGTGAAAATATCAGCGTCGGCATTCAATATATAGAATCATGGCTGCGCGGATCCGGCTGCGTGCCTCTCAACAACCTCATGGAAGATGCCGCCACGGCGGAGATCGCCCGGTCGCAGGTCTGGCAGTGGATGCATCACGGCGCCCAGTTGGAAGACGGCCGTGTGGTCACGGAGCCGCTGTTCCGGAGCCTGGTCGACGAGGAGATGGGGACTCTCAATAAGACTTTGGGCGACATTCGCTTCGCGGGCGGCGAGTTTACCCGAGCCATCGACCTGTTCACGACCATGAGCGCATCGGACTCCTTCGAAGATTTTCTCACTATCCCGGCCTATCGGCACATTGTGCGGACGGTCGATTAATCAACCAACCAATCAACCAACCAACTAAAAACCCAGGGAGAAACTGTCATGAAAATAGATACCTTCGAGAACCTCGTCCCCGGCGCGGCGCCGGCCCGCTTCGACAACAAAAAACGCCCCTATTCCGTCGCGGACGTGCTGCGGCTCAGGGGCTCCGTCCCGGTCGCCCACACGCTGGCCGAACGCGGCGCCAACCGGTTGTGGTCGTTGCTGAAGGAAGAACCCTATGTCGCGGCGCTGGGCGCCATGACCGGCGGACAGGCGATGCAGATGGTCCGCGCGGGCGTGAAGTCGGTCTATCTGTCGGGCTGCCAGGTTGCGGCGGACAGCAATTCCGCGGGCTCGGTCTATCCCGATCAGAGCCTTTATCCCGCCAACAGCGGACCGGAGCTCTGCAGCAGGATCAACAAGGCGCTGCAGCGCGCCGATCAGATCGAACACAGCGAAGGCGGCGCCCAGCGTGACTGGTTCGCGCCGATCGTCGCCGACGCGGAGGCCGGGTTCGGCGGTCCGCTGAATGTTTACGAACTCATGAAGGCCTACATCGAAGCCGGCGCCGCCGGCGTGCATTTCGAAGACCAGCTTGCATCCGAGAAAAAGTGCGGCCATCTAGGCGGCAAGGTGCTCATTCCCACGCAGCAGCACGAGCGTAACCTGATTTCGGCACGCCTGGCGGCCGATGTGTGCGGCGTACCGACGCTGATCATGGCCCGTACCGACGCCGAAAGCGCCCGGCTGATCACCAGCGACATCGACGAACGGGATCACCCCTTCCTGACCGGCGAACGGACCGCGGAAGGCTATTTCCGCCTGAAAGAAGACATGGGCGTCGATCACTGCATCGCCCGCGGCATGGCCTACGCGCCTTATGCCGATATGTTGTGGTGGGAAACCTCCGTACCCGACCTTGCGGACGCCAAGCGCTTCGCCGAGGCAGTTCTGAAGGAACATCCGGGCACATTGCTCGCTTATAACTGCTCGCCTTCCTTCAACTGGAAAGCCAATCTCGATGCCAACACCATCGCCAAGTTCCAGAAGGAACTCGGCGCCATGGGGTACAAGTACCAGTTCGTAACCCTGGCCGGCTTCCACCAGCTGAACTACGGCATGTATGAACTGGCGCGTGGATATGCCGATCGCGGCATGGCGGCTTATTCGGAACTGCAGGAGGCCGAATTCGAAGCCGAAGCCCATGGCTACACGGCGACACGGCACCAGCGCGAAGTTGGCACCGGCTATTTCGACATGGTCTCCAACCTGGTGTCGGGCGGTACGTCCTCGACCACGGCGATGGGTGACTCCACCGAAGCGGCTCAGTTTCACGAGGAAGCCGCCGCCAAGGAGAAAAGTAAGGCTGCTTAAACAGCTACGAAGTGTCCGGCCCGAGAGCGAGGAACGGGCCGGACATCAGTTCCCAGAACGGCGCCGCCTGGATCACAGGCGGCGCCGTTACTGTATCCGCAATTCATCAGGAGCGGCCGTCAGCCGTCGAATACCCGAATAACCAAAAACCCTCAGTTCGTCGCGACCACACCGAGGTTACCGGACGCGGCGGCGCGGTTGCCTTTTCCTTTTGTCGCGGTCGGCGCCATGTGGCGGTTCACCTTGTCCTGGATCATGGTCATGCCCACATTGGCACCAGCGGCGAGCGCGAAGATGATCAGGATAATGGCGTACATGGGTGCGATCCGGAACTGCTCGTAATAAATGCCGAGCTGATAACCGAGACCGGCATCGGCGAATTTCAGCTCCGCCACCAGCACGCCGATCACGGTGATCGCCATGCCGAGCCTGAGACCCGTAATGACCGGGTTGACCATGGCCGGCATGTAGATTTTGGAAATCATGTTCCATTTGGACAGATTAAAGCTTTTGCCGACCTTGATCAGCACCGGATTGATCAGAACCATGCCGAGCACCGTGGTAAACACCACCGGGAAGAACGCCGACAGCGCCCCCTTGGCCATCTTCGATTCGATACCGGTACCGAACATCAGAAACAGGATGGGCAGGAAAATGATCTTCGGCGTCGAACCGATGGCGTTGAGATAGGGCTCGAGGGATTTGCGCAAAAGCGGGTTCACCCCCATGGAAATACCCAGCGCGATGGCGATCAGCGAGCCCGTGACAAACCCAACGATGTGCTCCGCGAAGGTGACGCCGAGGTGATGGTAAAAATCAGACGATGTCAGCTCGTGGAATACCGCAACCGCAATCATCCAGGAAGACGGGATCACATCGCCATAGAGAATTTCAAGACGCCCGAGCGTGGCAAACGCCTCCCACGCGGCGATCAGACCAATGACGGTGATGAGCCGGATGCGCAGGATGGATTGATCGCGATCACTATTATCGTTAACGGCTTTATTCTGGATCACACCGGTCTGAGCCATTTCTCAATCCTTCCGAAACCCCAGTAGAACAGGACGCTGACGAAAACCACGGTGATGATACTGGCATAAGTGCCCGGCGTATCGAAGCGAAAATACATCTCGGATACGATGCGGCCGAGCCCGCCGAAATCGATCAGATATTCTATGGCGACGATATTGACCAACGTATACATCACCCCGATGCGGATACCGGTAAAGATGGTCGGCACCGCGGCGGGAAGCTGGATTTTCCAGAACATCTCCTGTTCCGACAAATTAAAGCTGCGCCCCACATTGATAAGCGTGCGGGAAACACCCAGCAAACCCTGGCGGGTCTGAATGATGATGGGGATCGATCCCGGGATGAACCCCATGGCGATCAACATTGCATGGCTGCGTCCGAAAACCACCAGGAACAGCGGGTAGAGCAGCACAGTCGGGGCGGCAAAGGCGGCCGCCAGCCACCCTTCATAGGCCTGACCGTAAGTCGGGTTCCGGTACAGGAAATAGCCGAACGGGATGCCGATGGCGAGCGCAAGCCCGGTCGCCGCCGCCGTCATCCCCAACGTCACGAAAAAATTGCCGATCAGGTCCATGTCGTTTTGAACCGGCTGAAAGGCCAGAATAGTGTCCGATGGGCGCGGCACGACAAACGACGGGAAAAATTCCGTAAAGACGGCAAGCTCGAGCATCCCGGCAAGCGCCAGGACCCCGAACAAACCGACCATGGCCGGCGATTTTAGGAGCCAGGTCACAGGATGGGCCTTGTCTTCGCCATCACACCAAACCGCTCATCCCCTTCAGATCGGTTTGTTGCCCATGGGGTGGACCAACTCATGGAGCTGTTTCGCGGTAAGCAGCTTCTTGATCTTCTTGTTCTCCAGCGCGATTTGGTTGATGAGATCCAGACGCGCGACCGGCAGGAAAGTCGCGTTTTCCAGCAGCACGTCTTCCTTGGAATTTTTGATGTCGTCGAAATTCAATTTCCAGCGCTTGGCATAGGCCTTCAACTGCACATCGCTGGTATAGGTCCGATAACGGCCCTCTTCCAACGCGTTCATCATCCGCCGGGCAACGCCGCGGTTCTTATCGAGCCAGTTCGAATTCGCCGCCATGACCCGGATGGTCACTCCGTTAAGACCCTCGGCCTCCGCACCGGTTCCGATGATCCGAATTTTCTTCTCACGCAGCAGATCTTTACCAAGCGGAAACACCGACCAGCCGGTCGCTACCTGACCGGACATTAATTGGGTCCGTGCGCCCGATGGCCCGCCGACCGACACCAGTTTCGCTTTCAGACCCAGGGCCTTCTTGATGTAGATGGTCGCCAGATTGGTGGTGGATCCGGGCCGTGAATAGGCGAATTCCTGACCGGCCTTGAGGTCGGTGAACTTCTTGATCGGGCTGTTGGACTTTACGTACCAGTAGAGATCCGCGACACCACGGATGTTGCTGCCAAGGATGCGAACCGGCGCGCCCTGTGAATAGGCCGACAGTACACCCAGCACACCGTTGCCCCAGACGACATCCTGGCTGGCGGTGAGAACGGCCTGCAGCGATGCCGCGCCGCCCGAGCCATGGATGATCGACACATCGAGCCCATATTTCTTGAACGCGCCGCCTTCCTGGGCTGCGTAGGGATGTTCGGTTTCGAACACCACCTTGGTGCTGTTGACCAGCCGCACCTTGTCGGCGGCAAGCGCCGACGTCGATGCGAACGCTAGACCGGCAGCGATAATTGTCGCCGCCTTAAAAAAGTTTTGTGAACGGGTCATGTCTTCCTCCCTGAAGTCTTCCTGAAAGCATCAAGTCTACAGATATTCTGAGAGCCGTCCATGGGTCCTGCTGCGGTAAGGCGTTGAAAAATCCATTGCGGTATGGATCAGTCGCACTCATAGGCGGCGACGAAAGCGTTGGTAAGCTGATCGGCGAACCGCGCGGCGGCAACCGGCAATATCCGGTTCCGAAGGTGCCCCAGATAGAGAAGCACCGGCGGGATATCGTGCGGGTCCACCGGCCGGCTGACCCTGTTTTCCAGCGCGTTTCCGGCGGGGATGCCAACCGGGAAGTAGAAGGTCACGATCTCCTCCTCCCGGCCATAGTTGAGGAGGAATTCGTAACTGTCGGATTGCACTACCGGCTCCACCCGGCTGCCGCTTCGCGCCGCCAGCCCCTCCAGCAACAGACGCAGCGCATTTGGCGCCGGCGGCAGCGCCAGCGGGAATTCCAGACACTGCCCGATACGCAACACCTTCTGTTTCGCCAGCGGGTGGCTTGCGGCCATCACGCCGTAAACCGGCTGGCGAATGGTCAGGCTCGTCTGGAAATCGGCGAATTGGGGCGGTTCGAACAGTAGCGCAAGATCGGCGGTGTGATCGTGCAACGCTTGTTCCGCCGGCAGCCCGTTGCGGACGAAAACATCGAACGTTACGGCGGGATGCTGGGTACGGTAGCGTTCGATCTCGCGCGGCAGAAAATACCGCAGCAACGGCTGCGGGCAGGCAATGGATACATGCCCCCGCCGCACCCCCGATAAATCGGCGATCTGCGACTTGACCCTGTCCATATCCGACATCTGATGACGGATATGGTTGATCAGGATTTCGCCCGCCGTATTCAACCTGACCCCGCGGGCCAGCCGTTCGAACACCGGCGCGCCCAGCTCATCTTCAAACATCAGAATGCGGCGATTGAGAGCGGAAGGCGTGATCGCCAGGGTTTCCGCCGCTTTTCGGATAGATCCGACCCTCGCGACTTCGTCGATATAGCGCAAAGTCGTCAGATATCTCATTTTTAGGGGCCATCCTTAGTGCTCTAATTTTTGCATCGCTCTGGTGATTTCTTAGCAGAAGGCATCACCACTCAACAAGACTAGCTTGCAGTCCGACGGCCACAAATTTAGGAAACAGCGAAAGGCAAATTTCTGTAAGCGTGGTTTCGGCGCGGATTGACGAATCAGAGGACAATGCGGGGAAAGAAGATGAAGGAAAGGGGGAAATTTGAACCGGCCTTGAATGGCCACATGACAGGAGTTCGACCGCTATGAAGTACAGAACACGCAAGATGATCGCGGCCCGCGACCTAAACTCAAACGGAACGTTATTCGGCGGCAGGGTCCTGGACTGGATCGATGAAGAAGCGTTTATCTTCGCGTCGTGCCAGCTTGAAAGCACCTCTGTCGTAACCCGCACAATGTCGGAGATCAACTTTGTCGCCACCGCCCGCCAGGGAGAGGTGATCGAGATCGGCATGGAAGTGGTTTCGTTCGGGCGGACATCCATCACGCTCCATTGCGAAGTCCGCAACCGCCAAAGCAAGAAAATCATCACCGCCGTGGAAAGGATCGTTTTCGTGCTGGTCGACGAAAACGGCCACCCGGTACCACACAGAAAAATCCAAGCGAAAATATCGGAAGATTTAATGCCTGCGCAGCAAGTCAGCGCCGTCGCGTAAGACCGGCCAAGTCAGCGCGCGGCGATAGCGGCTTCCGCTTCGACCATGCCGCGCGACGCTTCTTCCCGCAGCTGGGTCCAGAGCCGCCCCACATAGGTCCCGAATTCAGGTGTCGAGATCACCTCGGACGTTCGCGGGCGCGGCAGATCGACGGAAATAATTTCCTTGATGATGCCGGGCCGGTACGACATCACCACGACCCGGTCGGAAAGTTGAACGGCCTCGGTGATATTATGGGTGATCAGCAGCATGGTCTGGTTCAGCGCGGCCCAGATTTCCAGCATCTTGTCGCCCAGCAGCATGCGGGTCTGCTCGTCGAGTGCGCCGAACGGCTCGTCCATAAGCATGATGCGGGGCTCATAGGCCAGCGTGCGGGCCACCGCCGTACGCTGTTTCATGCCGCCCGACAGCTGCGCCGGGAAATGGTTCTCGAACCCGTCGAGCCCGACGAGCCGGATAAAGTGGCGCGCCCTCTCCTCACGCTCTTCCTTGCCGACGCCCTCTATCTCCAGCGGAAAAGCGACATTGTCGAGCGTGGTCCGCCAGGGAAAGGTGGATTCTTCCTGAAACACCACCCCGACATCCTTGTGCGCGCCATCGACCGCGCGGCCGTCGATCAGCACGGTGCCCTCATAATCCTCGATCAACCCGCCGACAATGTTAAACAGCGTCGACTTGCCACAGCCGGACGGCCCGATGATGGAAACGAATTCCCCTTCTTCAACGGTAAGATCGACACCATCCAGCGCCTTAAGCGGATTGTCGCCATCGGTGTCATAGGTTTTAGAGACACCGGTTATTTCGAGGATCGCGCCCATCCCTGCCTCATTTGATTATGTAGGTTGTTTCTGGGGACTTTAGCGACTTACCCGGGACGATCAAGCCCGCCAGAGGGCGATTCTCCCGACACATTGACCCGCTGCGGCAAACCCCGTATCAGAAACAATCGGAAATTATAATAATATAGGAGATTGGGGAGACATCCATGCCGACTGTGTCTGCGAACGGTATCGCGTTAAATTATATGGTCGAAGGGCCCGATGGGGCGCCCTGGATTACGTTCAGCAATTCGCTGGCGACCAATATCACCATGTGGGACGATCAGGCGGCGCTTTTGTCCAGGGAATGGCGGGTGCTGCGCTACGACCAGCGCGGCCATGGCGGCACCGAGGTCACCGCGCCGCCCTACAGTTTCGATATGCTGGCCGAAGATGTGGTGGCGCTGTGGGACGAGTTGGGGGTCAAGCGCAGCGTGTTCTGCGGCCTGTCCATGGGCGGCACCACCGGTGTCGGGCTCGCCATCGATCATGACGACCGCCTGTCGGCTTTCGTCGGATGCGATCTGCGTTATGACAGCGACGCTGCCTTTACCAGGGCGTGGGACGACCGTATCGCCATGGCCCGAGAAAACGGCATGGCCGGCATGGCTGGCCCCACAACCGGCCGCTGGTTCA
Source organism: Pseudomonadota bacterium (assembly GCA_027624735.1). Taxonomy (GTDB): domain Bacteria; phylum Pseudomonadota; class Alphaproteobacteria; order MPNO01; family UBA2964; genus JAQBTY01. The sequence continues at coordinate 15,892 of JAQBTY010000012.1, forward strand.
CCGAGGCCTTTGCCAATAATCCAGCCAATGCGGCAACCATGGCTAAGATCAACGGCATGGTCGCCTCCACGCCGTTGGACGGGTTCATCGGGTGCGCCAACGCGCTTCAGAACATTGGCTATGGCGACAAGCTGGACCGCATCAACGTGCCGACGCTGTTCATGTGCGGCGAATACGATCCGGCGGCGAACGCGGCCTATATGGGACCCATGAAAAACGCCGTCGCCGGGTCGGAACTGGTGGTCGTGCCGGATGCCGGCCACATATCGAACATGGAAAATCCGGCCGCCTTCAATGCCGGCCTGGTCGATTTTCTGCGAAGACTATAGCTGCGGATCGTACAAGAAGAGGAAGCGAGAGAACAGATGAGCGACGACAAACCCATTGGAATTCGCCGGATCGTTACCGGGCATGATGCCAACGGCAAGGCGATTATCATTGCCGACGGCCCGACGCCAGGCGTAAAGACCACGCCGAACCGCCCCGGTGTCGTGTTCCATAACATGTGGACCACCAAATCGGCGCCGGCGCGCTATGACGGGCCGGACGAAGAAACCAGCGTCGATCTGCCGCTGCCGCCGCCGGCGAGCGGCACCACCTTCCGGCTGATCGATTTCCCGCCGGAAAAGGATGTGGGCATGGTGGACGACGAGACCGCGAAAAAGGCGTTCGCCGAATATGGCGCCGGTGACGCGCTGCAGCATGGCGCGGACGGCAAGAGCAAACACGCCTTCATGCACCGCACCGAGACGGTGGATTACGCCATCTGCCTCAAGGGCGAGATGACCATGGTGCTGGACGATTCCGAAGTGGTGATGGGCCCCGGCGACGTCATGGTCCAACGCGGCACCAACCATGCCTGGGTCAACCGGTCGGATAAGTACTGCACCATGGCCTTCGTGCTGATCGATGGCGAAGGCGAACGCGGCGGCGAATAGCAGGACCGAGCTTTCAATCTATTGAGCTCACATCTAGTACCAGCCCGGGGTTACCCGAGAGCCGAGCATTTCGTCGTAGACGTCGCCGCGCCGGTCGCGGAGGACCTGATTGTATTCGTTCCAGTTCCGTTTGCGCCGCGCGTCGGCGAGATTGGCGTCGGCGTAAATGATCTCTTCCTTGTCGGCGCTGGCCGGCCCGGCCATCGGCCAGCCCGTGTAACTGACGATCAGGCTCTGTCCCACGAAAGGCTGGGCGCGTTCGGTCCCCACCCGGTCGGCAGCGGCGATAAAGACGGAGTTCGAATGGGCACCCGCCATGATCAGGATGTTGGCCATGGCTTCCCGGTCTTTGTCCTGACCGGGTATCGGTACCCAGTTGGTCGGGATGCAGACGATGTCGGCCCCTTGTAGCGCGCAGAGCCGATAGCTTTCGGGGAACCAGCCGTCGTAGCAGATGAAAGTCCCGATGCGCCCGATTGGCGTCTTGAAAACCGGAAAGCCCAAATTGCCCGGCTCGAAGAACAAATTTTCCTCGTTCCAAAGGTGCACTTTGCGAAAGGTGCCGATATGGCCACGGGGACCAATGACGACGGCGCTGTTGTAAAGGGCATCGCCATGGCGTTCGTTGATCCCGGCGACGATGTGCAGATTGTGCCTGGAGGCGATTTGGATCCATGCCTCCGTGGTCGGCCCACCGGGTACCTCCTCGGACAATGCGAAGGCCTCTTTGCGGGTCTCGAAAACATAGCCGGAGTTGCAAAGTTCCGGCAGCACCACAAGGCCGGCGCCGTTGCCGGCGGCCTCCTCGATCATCTCGGTACTGTGGCGAAGATTGTCGTCTTTTTTGCCGACAATAGGTTCCATCTGGACGCAGGCGATCTTTACCGATGCCTCGTCACGCGCCTTTCTATTTGATGCGATTATCCTGCCTCCCCTTATTCTGATGTCGTCGGAACTGCCTCACCGAGTTAGAAATCAGAGACCCGCGGCACTGCGCCGCGGCGCACCGACCTCCGCGGTGTAGAACCACCACCAATCCTCAGAAGAGAACTCGGCGGCGCGCACATCGTCGATCGTCTCCGCGTGCAGCGCCTGGGGCTGGCCAAATCTGCGCGAGAGGTGATCGGCCGCCAGGAAGGTCTCTCTTTGTATGGCATCGACCGTGGCCTGCTCAAGGGTCGCTGCGACAAAGTCGGTGCCGTGTCCGATCTCGTGAACGATGGGACCATGGCCGAGCGCGTCCATGGTTTGCCGGCGAACATCGGTATCCACGATCAGGTCGCAACGGGGATAGCTCGGCAGCGGCCGCGTGGCGACGTCGAGGCCGACGCGAAAAATGGGCGCGAGCGGCTGGCCGGAGAGCGCATAAACGCGGCCATAGAGATCATGGGTATGCACGACCGCCTGCACGTCCCGTCGTTCAGCCATGATCTGCGCATGAAACCATTTGAAGTTCGGCGGCTTCGGTCCGTCGAGCCAGTTGGCCTCATAATCCAGCAGCGTAATGTCTTCCGGCGCCATGTCGCGGAAATTGCAAGATGCCGTGATCAGGAAGCGATTTTCCCGCGGCAAACGGTGGCTCACATGTTCGAGAAAAGCGACGAGCGTATCCCGCTCCCACAAGGCCCGGCAGGTGAAACTGATGGCCGCCTTGAGCTCGCCGAATTCACCATCATCGGCATATTTATCACGAAACGCCGGATAAGGGTGTGCGAGAGGACCCGGGTCCAACGATCCGAGAAACTCGACGTAATGATGGTGTCCCGAGAATTGGCCCCAAAGCTTGTCGGAATCGCCGCGCTCGATGGCGTCGCCGGCAGGCAGGCCCGCCGTCACGAGATTTGCCTGCGCCAGATATTCGAGGTGATACAAGGTCACAAGTGCGTCGAAAATATCCTTACCGGCGGCCCAGACACCGATTCCGGGTTGGTTGACGGCGGTCGATGTGCACATCTGCTTGGCCAGCGATCTTGAGCGTTCCTTGTCATTGGCCAGACCGGCCATCGTCCAGGTACCGAGACCGTAACCGGCCGAGGACTCCATATGCGTGAGAGGCTTCAGGTCGCGGCCAGCAATAGCGGCCGCCATTGCCGTCAGCGGGCTTGCGAACAGGCAGGCCGTGCGGTCCGGATCGGCACGGTACACTTCCAGATCGGCCACGAATTGATCGGGCAGCGCGCCGCGCCCCTCCAATAAATTGCCATCGCGGTCGGTGATGAGAACATCGGAAGCCCGTATGGTCCTGGGTAGGCAGGTTTTTGAAAACCGGGGCGTTACCGCAATCACCTCGCTGCGCGGAACACACAGACTCGCATGGCCCCACAGATCGATCATACGGTGATGAGCGAGGATTCGGCACACCATCGCCAGATCCTCGCGGATGTCATGCCCTAACAATTCGAAGCTCCAATTTGCGGTCGTCCAAGGTACGCCTGCACAGCGCGGCAGTATGGTTCGTCTCCACATCCGACCCGGAAACAAAGGCTAACCCGCGAAAGTGCGGCTGTCACTGTCGGAGCTTGTATCTGATCGAACCGAATTAGGTCAGCCATCTTTCCGGGAGAGCAAGCAGATCACCGCGAAGGCAATAGACATACCTCACCAAGCCTTCTTCCGACGGGACTATGTTGGTGCTAATCTGTGGCCCGTTAACGGGGAGGAGCACAAGGTGATCACCATCTACCACAATCCGCGCTGCAGTAAGTCGCGCGCGACGTTGAAAATTCTCGAGGAAAAGGGCATTCAGCCCGTCATCATCGAGTATCTGCAGACGCCGCCCGACGCGGCCACGCTTGACGGGTTTCTCGGCAAGCTCGGCATGGAACCGCGTGATCTAATGCGCAAGGGCGAAGCGCCGTATAAGGAACTTAACCTCGCCGACGAGACCGCCCATGATTCCTGGGACCGCGCCGCCCTGATCGCGGCCATGGTGGCGAACCCGATCCTGATCGAGCGGCCCATCGTGGTGAATGGCGAGAAAATCGCGCTTGGCCGGCCACCGGAAAACGTGCTTGGCATCCTCTAAAAGCCATACAACACCGCCCGTCGCGGACCGACGCGACGAGACCGTCGTCCGGCACGGCCGCACGCTGGTCGATCCCTATGGCTGGATCCGCGATCCCAACTGGCAGCAGGTCATGCGCGAGCCCGGCGTGCTGCGCCAGGATATCCGCGATTATCTGGAAGCGGAAAACGCCTACACGGATGAGGCGCTGGCGCCCATCGCCAAGCTTCGCGAAGTGCTGACGGCTGAGCTGAAAGGCCGCATCAAGGAGGACGACAGCTCGGTTCCGTCCCCCGATGGGCCATGGGCCTATTACCGCCGTTTCATCACTGGCGGTCAGTACCCGGTTCTGTGCCGTAAGCCCCGTGACGCTGATGATGCCGCAGGCGAACAGATGTTGCTGGATGGCAATGCGGAAGCCAAAGGCCAAAAGTTTTTCGCCATCGGCGGGAGCGCGCACACCAGCGATCACAGCCTGTTCGCTTATGCCGTCGACAATAACGGCTCGGAATATTGCACCATTCGGGTCAAGCAGCCCGACAACGGCAAAATCCTTCCCGACACAATCGAAAATGCCCAGGGCGATATGGAATGGTCGCAGGATGGCAAATCGCTGTTCTATACAGTCCTCGACGAGAACCATCGCCCCTCGCGCGTTTTCCGCCACGAACTAGGCGCTGCGCCGGAACACGACGAGATGGTCTATGAGGAAACCGATCCAGGCTATTTCCTCGGCATCGGCAAGACCGAAAGCGGCCGCTTTATTCTGATCGATGCCCACGATCACGCCGATACATCGGAAGTCCGGCTGATCGATGCCCATAATCCGAACCAGCCGCCGCGACTGATCGCCAAGCGCCGGACTGGCGTGACCTATGATTTGAGCGACCATGGCGACCGGCTGGTGATCCGCACCAATGCCGACGGCGCGGTCGATTTCACGATCGCCGCCGCTCCGCTTGCCAATCCGGCGCCGAAGAATTGGCGGGATGTCATTCCGCACAGGCCAGGCCGTCTGATCCGCTCCATGATCCTGTTCCAGGATTATCTGGTCCGGCTCGAACGGGAGAACGCGCTGCCCCGCATCGTGGTGCGCTCGCTGTCCGATGATGTGGAGCATGAGATCAGCTTCGAGGAAGAAGCCTACGAACTGTCGCTGATGCCGGGCTATGACTTCGCGACAACCACCTTGCGGTTTTCCTACAGCTCGCCCACCACGCCGCAGCGGATCTACGATTATGACATGGCCCTGCGGCAACGCGCCCTGCGCAAGGAACAGGAAATCCCCTCGGGCCACGACCCCAACCGCTATGTGTGCCGCCGCGCTCTCGCGCCGAGCCATGACGGGGTGATGGTCCCTGTCACCATTCTGCATGCCAGGGACACGCCCATCGACGGCACCGCGCCGCTGCTGCTCTATGGCTACGGGTCTTACGGCTATGCCATGCCGGCGGGGTTTACACCCCATGTGTTCAGCCTGGTGGATCGCGGATTTGTCTATGCCATCGCCCATATCCGCGGCGGGACGGAGGGCGGTTATCAATGGTATCTGGACGGCAAGCTCAAGAAGAAAAAGAATACGTTTCTTGATTTCATCGGCGCCGCCGAATATCTGATCGCCCGGAAATACACCTCGGCGGGCAATATCGTCGCCCAGGGGCGCAGCGCCGGCGGCATGCTGATGGGCGCCGTGGCCAACATGCGGCCCGATCTGTTCCGCGGCATCCTTGGCGAAGTCCCGTTCATCGACGTGATCAACACCATGTGCGACGAAACCCTGCCACTGACCCCGCCCGAATGGGTCGAATGGGGCAATCCGATCACGGACGCCGATGCCTTTCACGACATGGCGTCCTACTGCCCCTACACCAATATTACCGACCAGCCCTACCCCAACGTGCTGTCCACCGGCGGTCTGACCGACCCGCGCGTAACCTACTGGGAGCCGGCCAAATGGGCCGCCAAGCTGCGCCATCACAACACCGGCCCCAGCCAGATCCTGCTGTGGATCAACATGGATGCCGGCCATGGCGGCGCGTCGGGCCGCTTTGACCGCCTGGCGGAAATCGCGCTCTCATACGGTTTCGCGCTAATGGTGACTGGTAGAGCCCAGCAATGACCCTCTCCTTTAATTCAAAGGATTCGGCGCGTCAGTATGTCTGGGATACGCTGAAGGAGCAGAGATTGGCGCGGTTTCCGTTTCCCATCCATGGCCGTATCCCCAACTTCAAGGGGGCGGAAGCGGCGGCCGGACGGCTGTTCGAGGTCAGGCCCTGGAAGGACGCAAATTTTCTAAAGATAAACCCCGATTCACCGCAGAAGCCGGTGCGCATAGAGGCTTTAAAGCGCGGCATCACCTATTTCATGCCGACGCCGCGTCTCAAGGCCGGGTTCATGAAGTTCGATCCGGCGCGCATCCCGCCGGAGAAATTTCGCGAGGCGGCGGCGCTGTCGACCTGCCACGCCTGGGCCGAGGAAGTCCCGCTCGATGCCCTGCCGCGGATCGACGCCATCGTCGCCGGGTCGGTCGCGGTTACCCGCACCGGCAAGCGCTGCGGCAAGGGCGCCGGCTACAGTGACATCGAATTCGCCATCCTGCGCGAGCTTGGCCGCCCGGCGGTGCCGGTGGCGACGACAGTCCATCCGGTGCAGATCGTCGATGACTTCCCGCGCGACGACATCGATTTGCCGCTCTCGATGGTGGTCACCCCCGACGAGATCATCAAGGTCGCGGACCCCTTTCCGCCGCCCGAGGGCATCGATTGGGACCGGCTGAGCGAACAGGATTTGGACGATATGCCGGTGCTGCGCGATTTGCGGGCGCTGCAGAAGAGGTAAAAGCTCCCCTCACCCTCCCACGATGCTAACGCATCGCCGGCCCCTGTTTCGGGCCGTCCGCGGCTGCCACTTCTAAAGAATAAAGAACAACCCCATGCAAAGCAGGAATACGGTATTATAGTACCGCTTTTCCGTATTGCATGGGGTTGTTTTTCAAAAACCTACTTTTGCCCCTCGTCCGCCCCATAATTCATCTTGAGCGCGTCGGCGGCGCGGCGTTCTTCGTCGACCACCAGGCCGTGCCCGAGGGTGAGGCGGTTCATCATGGCGAAGCGGGCGCAGACGGCGATGGCCTCGTGAAAGCTCTGCTCGTCCCAGCCCGCCGCGAACACCGCGTCGGCATCGGCCTTGGTGACCTTCGCCGGCGTCAGGGTCAGGATACGGATGAATTTGAGCAGCGGTTTCAACTCGTCGCGCACCGGGGCGGTATCGATATTCGCGACCAGCGGGTCGAAAACACCCGGATCGGTCCCGAGATTGATCGCCACCCGCGAATGGCCGGCATAGCAATATTCTGAATCGTTCAGCAGCGAGCTATAGGCCGCGATCATTTCCTTGTCGGCCGGGGTGAGCTTGCCCTCGTTGCGCATGAAGGAGCGGGAAAACAGCCCCAACGCCTCGCGCCCCTTGGGATTAAAGGTATCCCACATGGTTGCAACGCCCGCGTCTTCAGGCAGTGAGGGGAAGAATGGCATGGCTGGTACTCCTGTTGTTTTTTATCCGCTACCAGCAAGATTCCACAGAATGCAAAATTGCGCTACACTGCGCCTATGAAAATTGCATCTCTCAAGCATGGCCGCGACGGGCGGCTGGTGGTGGTCAGCGATGATCTGACGCTCATGTGGCCGTCGGACGATATCGCGCCGACCCTGCAGGCCGCTCTCGATGATTGGGTCAACATCTCACCCAGGCTGGCGGATCGCGCCGCTTCGTTGAATGCCGGCAAGGCGGCGGACGCGAGCCCGTTCGATCCGGCTTTATGCGCGGCCGCCCTGCCCCGCTGCTATCACTGGGCCGATGGCAGCGTCTATCTGAATCATATGGAGCTGGTGCGCCAGGCGCGCGGCGCCACCATGCCGGAGAGTTTTCTCACCGATCCCCTGATGTATCAGGGCGGATCGGATTCGCTGATCGGCGCGATGGATGACATTCTGGCCGAGGACGAAGCCTGGGACATCGATCTGGAAGCCGAGGTCGCGGTCATCACCGACGACGTACCAATGGGCGTGTCGGTCGAAGCCGCGCCGTCACATATAAAGCTCGTGCTTCTGGTTAACGATGTCAGCCTGCGCAATCTGATCCCGGGTGAGCTGGGAAAAAGCTTCGGATTTTACCAGAGCAAGCCATCGAGCGCGTTTTCGCCGGTCGCGGTAACGCCCGACGCCCTTGGCGCGGCGTGGGACGGGCGCAAGATGACCGGGCCGGTGCTGACCCACGTCAACGGAACGAAGCTCGGAGATCCCGATGCCGGCGATGACATGTATTTCGATTTCGCCCAGTTGATCGCCCATGCCGCCAAAACCCGTCCGCTGTGTGCCGGAACCATCATTGGATCCGGCACTATATCGAACCGCGACCGGTCGCGCGGGTCGTGCTGTATCGCCGAGGTGCGGACCATCGAGACCATTGAAAAAGGCGCCCCGGAAACCCCATTTTTACAGTTTGGCGACAGAGTGCGGATTGAAATGCTCGATAGCGGCGGAAAATCCATCTTTGGCGCCATCGACCAGAAAGTCGTCCGCTACGATCCGCCCCGCTAATCAACCCGGAGGGTTGCCATGACCGAGGTAAAAGCCACCTCTACGGAAACCGCCGTATCGACGGCCATGCCGGCGATCACCAAGCTCAACCATTTCGCCTGGCGCTGCCGCGATGCCGAGGAAACGCGGCATTTCTACGAAGATATCCTGGGCCTGCCGCTGGTCCACACCATCGAGGCGGATTTCGTTCCCTCGACCGGCGAACATGCGCCCTATTTCCATATTTTCTTCCAGATGAAGGATGGATCCTGTATAGCATTTTTCGACCTCGCCGATGGCAAAGGCTACACGCCGCACCCCGACAATCCACGCTGGGTCAATCATTTCGCCATGGAGGTCGACAGTTACGATGAGCTGCTGGCCGCCAAGGCGCGGCTGGAAGAAGCCGGCATTCCGCTGATCGGACCCACCGATCACGGCTTTATCCGATCCATCTATTTCTTCGACCCCAATAATTTACGGCTCGAAATCACCTGCCGCATGGCGACGGCTGAAGAGTCAAAAGGATCCGCCAACCGCGCCCATGACCATCTGAAAAGCTGGCAAAAAAAACACGTCAAGGGCTGAGGCTCTGCTTTCGTGATTCACCGCCAGCACAGCCTGACGTTCCAGGCGCCGAAACAGGGGCTGTTGGAAATCACCGACGAGATCGCCCGCTGGGTGGCGCATCAAAGTATCACCATCGGGCTTTTGACGCTGTTCCTGCGCCATACGTCGGCGTCAATCCTGATCCAGGAAAACGCCGATCCCGATGTGCTTGCCGACCTGCAGGATTTCTTCGCCGCTCTGGCGCCCGAGGATAACAGCCTCTACCGTCATATCGCGGAAGGGCCCGACGACATGCCCGCCCACATCAAGGGTGCGCTGACCCAGACCCAGCTAGCCATCCCTGTCAGCCAAGGCAAGATGCTGCTCGGGACCTGGCAGGGCATCTACCTGTTCGAACACCGCCGCATACCGCGCAACCGGGAACTGGTCCTGCATTTGACGGGGGATTAAGGCGGCCCAAAAGCGGACCATCTTTATCGCACTCCGGCGTCCGCCAATCTGGGCAGAACCTCGTCCCGGAAAAATGGCAGATGTTCCACGTAATTCGCAAACCCCATCGCAAAGGCATCTATCCCGGCCTCGTGCAGTCTGAGCAGCAGCGACGCCACGTCATCAGGATCACCGACGATGGGATAGGCGCCGTTCCCGCCGGCGGCACGCTGACGCAGACTGCGCAACAATTCTTCCGGTAGATGATCGTATCGGCCGCGCTGGTTTCTCAAGGCAATCAATGTCTCGACGGCGCCGTGATCGGCCATCTCGAGAGCGTAATAATCGTGATATTCCTCCGCTTCCTTGCGGGTCGGGCGGCAAACCACATAACAATTGGTGAACATGCCTATCTCGCGCCCATATTCTCTGGCCCGGGCTTTCAAAGGCGCGATATCGGCACTGATTTCGTCCAACGAGGTGCGTATACCGGTAAACATCATGTCCGAATTCCGAGCGGCGAATTCACGGCCCCGATCAGAATTAGCGGCGCTCACCACCATTGGACGATCGCCGGAGGCGGGCTTGGGCTTCATCAGCGCGCCTCGGACCGTGTAGTGGTCGCCCTCATAATCGAACGGCTCATCGGACGTCCAGGCCCGGGTGACAATATCCACCCACTCCTGACCCTGTTCATAACGGTCTTCATGGGCGTTCAACTCCACGCCCGCCATGTTGAATTCGTCGAGGTTCCAACCGCACACAATGTTCAGCCCAAATCGGCCGCCACCGATCTGATCCGCCGTGACCATTTGTTTGGCCGCGACAATGGGGTTGAAGAGCGGCACATGTACCGTGCCGAACGCCATAATGTTCTTGGTCGCGGCGAGGATTCCGGCAGCCCAGGTCAGGGTCTCGAAATTGGCGCCGTTATGATCTGTTTCCCCGCCATAGCCTTTCCAGCGCCCCAGCGGCAGCAGGAAATCAAGCCCCGCTTCGTCCGCCATATGAGCTGCGGCGAGATTTTCATCCCATGTTCCTTCCCAACGCTCAGGCACCAATGTCGCGGACAATCCACCGGAACAGTTCAGTCCAAACAAGCCCAGCTTTAGCTTATGCCGATCAAAGCTTCGCATCGAAATACTCCCATTTTTTGACAGGATATACTGCGGACATCCCCAAATGCCAGCTTGGTGAGCAGCGGCTTTGGCTCTGGCGTTTAGATAAAGAAACCGATGCTTTCAGAAGAAACGCCGAGTTGCCCCGCGCACGGTTTTGAGGCACGCTTAATCATCCGGAAGTTCCGCAGTCTTATGAGGGAAATCGGAAACCTGTTTCCTAATTAATAATGTCCGTAAGGACACCACTGAGTGATCCAAAAAGGGGAGGACAAAACTATGATGCGCGGACCCATTTATACAGCCCGTAGGCTACTAATGTTCCGCCCGAAACGAATGATTCCCATAAGGCGGATTTGATGCGAATCTGTGGGTATGGGCAAAAAA